>DASTGV010000021.1:0-14746 GCA_035718765.1 Nocardioidaceae bacterium | reverse complement strand
CCGGGCCGCCTCGGCGAGCCGCTGCGGGATGTCCCGCACCCGGCGCAGCTCACCGGCCAGCCCGAGCTCGCCGATCGCGACCAGGTCGGTGGGGATGTCCCGCTGCTTCCAGGCGGACGCCACGGCGATGGCCGAGGCGAGGTCGGCGGCCGGCTCCGCGATCCGGACGCCGCCGACCGTGGAGGCGAACACGTCGTGGCTGTGCAGCCGGATCCGGGCCCGCTGCTGCAGCACCGCGACCAGCATCGCGACCCGCGAGGAGTCGAGCCCGGACGTGGTCCGCCGCGGCCGCTCGGCCGTCGCGGGCGTCACCAGCGCCTGCACCTCGGCCAGGATCGGCCGCCGGCCCTCCAGGACCACGCTCACGCAGGTCCCGGGCACCGGCTCGTGGTGGCGCGCGACGAACAGGCCCGTCGGGTCGGTGACCGCGACGATGCCGTCCCCGGACAGGTCGAAGCAGCCGACCTCGTCGACCGGGCCGAACCGGTTCTTGACGGCCCGGACCATCCGCAGCCGCGACGAGCGCTCGCCCTCGAAGTGCAGCACCACGTCGACGAGGTGCTCGAGCACGCGGGGGCCGGCGATGCTGCCGTCCTTGGTGACGTGGCCGACCATCACGGTGGCGATGTTCTGGGTCTTGGCCACCCGGACCAGGGCGGCCGCGACCTCCTTGACCTGGGTGACGCCGCCGGGGACGCCGTCGACGTCGGCCGCGCCGATGGTCTGCACGGAGTCGACCACGAGCAGCTGGGGCCGGACCGCCTGCACGTGCCCCAGGACGGCGCCGAGGTCGGTCTCGGCGGCGAGGAAGAGCTCGTCGTGGATCCCGCCGGTGCGGTCCGCACGCAGCCGGACCTGGGAGGCGGACTCCTCCCCGGTGACGTAGAGGGTGCGCAGCCCGGACCGCGCGGTCTGCGCGGCCACCTCGAGCAGCAGCGTCGACTTGCCCACGCCCGGCTCGCCGGCCAGCAGGACGGCCGCTCCGGGGACGATGCCGCCGCCGAGCACCCGGTCGAGCTCGGGGACGCCGCTGGTCCGGGAGCGGGAGTCCTCGACCGAGACCTGGGCGATCGGCACGGCGGGGGAGCTCACCGGTCCGGCGGCGGTGCGCCCGACGGCGGCGGCCGCCTCGGCGACGCTGCCCCAGGCCTGGCACTCGCCGCAGCGGCCGACCCACTTCGCGGTCTCCCACCCGCACTCGGCGCAGCGGTAGGCGGGGCGCGGCGTCCGGGACCTGGCTGGGCTCATGGCGCCGACGGTAGGCGAGCCCGCCGACATTCCCCGGTTGACGTGCCGACGACCGTTCGCTGATCATGCGTGAGACGATTTGATCGTTCCATTCGACGTGCACCGGGGGTTCCGTCCGATGTCAAGCCTGGCCCGTCCCACCGACAACGGGGGCAGCGCGCCGACGCTGGCGACCGTCGCGGACGAGGCCGGCGTCTCGCGGCAGACGGTCTCCAACGCCCTGAACAGCCCCGAGCTGCTGCGTCCCGACACCCTGGCGCGGGTCCAGGCCGCGATCGAGAAGCTCGGGTACTCCCCGAACCGCGCCGCCCGCAACCTGCGCACCCGCACCTCGCACCTGGTCGGGCTGCGGGTGGACCGCGCCGTCGAGGACAGCGCCAACGCGCTCATGGACCGGTTCGTGCACTCGCTGGTCGAGAGCACGAAGGAGGCCGGCTACCACGTGCTGCTGTTCAGCGCGGACGAGGAGGAGGACGCCACCGAGGGGTACGACGAGCTGCTGCGCTCCGCGGCCGTCGACGCCTTCGTCGTCACCGACACCTACCGCGGCAACCCGCACGCGGCCTGGCTCGCCTCGCGCGGGGTGCCGTTCGTGGCGTTCGGCCGGCCCTGGGAGGAGGCCGCGGCGCGGCACCCCTGGGTCGACGTCGACGGGCGCGCCGGGGTCGAGCTGGCGGTCGACCACGTCGTCGGGCGCGGCCACCGGCGGGTCGCCTGGGTCGGCTGGCAGAAGGGCTCGCTGATCGGCGAGGACCGGCGCGCGGGCTGGGTCGACCGCATGCACGACCACGGGCTCTCGACCAGCCGGCTGTCCGCGCGTGGCGACGACACCCTGGAGTTCGGCGCCCGGGCCGCCCACGCCCTGCTCGACGTCGCGGAGCCCGACCGGCCCACGGCGTTCGTCTGCGCCAGCGACACCCTGGCCATGGGGGTGCTCCGGACCCTCGACGGGCTCGGCCTGCGCGCGGGCCGGGACGCCGCGGTCGTCGGCTTCGACGACTCGATCGCGGCCCAGGTCTGCACCCCGGCGCTCACCTCGGTGCGCCAGCCGCTGGAGGAGGTCGCGGTGGAGGTGGTCCGCTACCTCGGCGAGCTGCTCGCGCACCGCCCGATCCCCGAGCTGGGCCGGGTGCTCACCCCGACGCTCAGCGTCCGCGCGACCAGCTGACCCCGCCGGGCGGCGTTCAGTACCTGCGCCACCACAGGTTGACCGCGTAGTCCACCTCGGTGCCCTCGTGCCCGGCCAGCACCTCCTCGGCCACGGCCGGGCTGAACTCGATGCGTACGACGGACTCCAGCTCGTCGCGGGTCGCGAACCGCCATTCGACGTCGAGCTCGCGCCGCTGCCAGCCGTGCGTGGACCAGAACCGCTCCACCTCGTCGGGCCGCACCGACGGGTACCCGATCCGGAACCACGACCCGAAGGTGCTGCGCGTCGCGTCGTTGTCGACCACGAACGCCGTGCCCCCGCGGCGCATCACCCGGTCGAGCTCACGCAGCCCCGGCTCGCAGCCCGGCCCGAAGAAGTAGGCCCACCGCGCCTGCATCACGTCGACCGTGGCCGGTGCCAGGGGGAGCCGCTGGGCCGTGCCGGGCAGCACCGTGACGTTCCCCAGTCTCGACGTACGACGGGCCGCGACCGCCGCGAGCGCGGGATGCGGCTCGACGCCGTACACCTGCCGGGCCTCCCGGGCCCAGCGGGGGAGGTGGAAGCCGGTGCCGCAGCCGAGGTCGAGCAGGTCGCGCCCGGCCCAGCCGTCCCAGCCTGCGCCGGCCAGCACGTCGCGCATGGCGGCCTCGATGCACCGGTCGGGGTCGACGGAGCGGTTCTCGAGCTCGTAGGTCTCGGTGTGGTGCCAGATGTTCGGGCTCGGGACGGCCCCGTCCAGCGGCTGCACCTCAGGACTGCGCTAGATGCGGACGGCGCCGTTCGGGGTGAGGAACCGGGCGGCCACGACGCCCGGGGTGCCGTGCGGGGCGACCCACTGCACGTCGACGTCCTCGAGCGGGCCCTCGACGGAGTTGCCGAGCCAGTCGCTCACCCGGTTCGGGTCGCCGGCGATCTCCAGCGCGCCGAGCCGCACGTCGCCGGTCGCGCCCGCGGACGGGTGCTGCTCCTCGGGCGACTGCCACTGGATGAAGAACGGGAGCTGCGGGTCGGACTGGAGACCCTTGACGCCGATCTGCCGCCAGCGCAGCTCGAACCCGTCGGGGCGGTGCCGGTTGCCCTGCACGGACTCGCGGCCGAGCCGCTCCTCGACCTTGGTGATGTCGTCGACGGCGACGACCCAGCCGAGCCAGCCGCCGCCCAGCTCGGAGCGGGCCCGGACGGCCTGCCCGAACGGCGCCTTGTCGGAGGCCGGGTGGTCCAGCACCGCGACCACCTCGATGTAGGTGCCGGCGGTCAGCGGCAGCACCATGTTGCGGGTGCCGAAGCGTGGGTGGATGCCGCCGTCCTGGAACTCCTCGCCCAGCAGCGCGCCGATGCGGGCAGCGGTGCCCTTCAACCCGTCGGGGCCGGCTGCGTACGAGAGGTGGTCCAGGCGCATACCCAGCATTCTCACCTCGGCGTTCCGGTGCGCCGACACCGGGGGTCCCGGGCGAGGGCTCTTGTGCGGTCCGGCACTCGGGTGAACAGTGGCCTCATCAAGACGCACGGCGAGGAGGCGCGACGTGGCAGGGAAGCAGGCTTCAGGGCCCGGCGGGAAGGAGGCCGCCCCGGTCGCGAACCGGCCGGAGGCGATCCGCAACGTGGCCCTCGTCGGCCCCGCCGGATCAGGCAAGACGACACTGGTCGAGACCCTTCTGGTCTCGGCCGGTGTGCTTAACCGGGCGGGCACGACGGCGGAGGGCACCACGGTCAGCGACTTCGACGAGGCCGAGCTGCGGCAGCAGCGCTCGGTCGGTCTCGCCCTGGCGCCTCTGGTCCACGAGGGGGTGAAGGTCAACCTCCTCGACACCCCCGGGTACGCCGACTTCGTGGGCGAGATGCGGGCGGGCCTGCGGGCGGCGGACTGCGCGATGTTCGTGATCGCGGCCAACGAGGGCGTCGACGAGCCGACCCGGTCGCTGTGGCGCGAGTGCGCCGAGGTCGAGATGCCGCGGGTCGTGGTGATCACCAAGCTCGACCACGCCCGCGCCGACTACGACGGGGTCGTGCTGCAGGCGCAGGACGCGTTCGGCGACAAGGTGCTGCCGGTGTACCTCCGCGAGGGCGACGCGCTCGTCGGGCTGATCACCGGCGACCACGCGCACGAGGAGCAGCGCGCCGCGCTCATCGAGGGCGTCATCGAGGAGTCCGAGGACGAGACGCTCATGGAGCGCTTCCTGGGTGGTGAGGAGGTGGACGCGAAGCTGCTCGTCGACGACCTCGAGCAGGCCGTGGCGCGCGGGTCGTTCCACCCCGTCGTACCCGTCGACTCCTCCGACGGCACCGGCGCCCGGGAGCTGCTCGACCTCGTGGTGAGCGGCTTCCCGTCCCCGCTGGAGCACCCGATGCCGGAGGTGTTCACCCCCGCCGGCCAGCGCGGGCCGACACTCGAGTGCGACCCCGAGGGGCCGCTGGTGGCCGAGGTGGTGAAGACGACCAGCGACCCGTACGTCGGCCGGGTCAGCCTCGTGCGGGTGTTCTCCGGCACGGTGCGCCCGGACGCGACGGTGCACGTCTCGGGGCACTTCTCGGAGTTCTACGGCAGCCACGAGGGGCACGAGGACCACGACGAGGACGAGCGGATCGGCGCGCTGTCGGTGCCGCTCGGCAAGACGCAGCGACCGGCCGACGTCGCAGTGGCCGGTGACATCTGCGCGATCGGACGGCTGACCCGGGCGGAGACCGGCGACACCCTCTCCAACAAGGAGAGCCCGCTGGTCCTCAAGCCGTGGAACATGCCCGAGCCGCTGCTGCCCGTCGCCATCGAGGCCCGGGCCAAGGCCGACGAGGACAAGCTCGGCCAGGGGCTGGCCCGGCTGGCCGCCGAGGACCCGACGCTGCGCATCGAGCACAACCCCGAGACCCACCAGATCGTGCTCTGGACGATGGGCGAGGCGCACGCCGACGTGGTCCTGGACCGGCTCGAGAACCGGCACGGCGTCGGGGTCGACCAGGTGGACCTGAGGGTGCCGCTGCGGGAGACCTTCGCCGGCTCGGCCACCGGGCTCGGCCGGCACGTCAAGCAGTCCGGCGGGCACGGGCAGTACGCCGTGTGCGAGATCGAGGTCGAGCCGCTGCCCGGAGGCGGCGGGTTCGAGTTCGTCGACAAGGTCGTCGGCGGCGCCGTGCCGCGGCAGTTCATCCCGTCGGTCGAGAAGGGCGTGCGGGCGCAGATGGAGCGCGGTGTCGCGGCCGGCTACCCGGTGGTCGACATCCGGGTCACCCTGCGCGACGGCAAGGCGCACAGCGTCGACTCCTCGGACATGGCCTTCCAGACCGCGGGGGCGCTCGCGCTCCGGGAGGCGGCCGCCGCGACCCGCACCTGCCTGCTCGAGCCGGTCGACGAGATCGCGGTGCTCGTCCCCGACGACCTCGTCGGCGCCGTCATGAGCGACCTGTCGGGCCGGCGCGGCCGGGTGCTCGGCAGCGAGCCCGTCGGCGACCGGACCCTCGTGCGGGCGGAGGTGCCGCAGGTGGAGATCACCCGCTACTCGATCGACCTGCGGGCGTTCTCGCACGGCTCCGCGTCGTTCACACGCTCGTTCGCCCGCTACGAGCCGATGCCGGACAACGTGGCCGCGAAGCACACCGGCAACGCCGGCTGACGCGTCAGTGCGGGTCGGCGGGGTGGAGCGCGAGCCGGCTGCGTGAGGCGAGGTGCGCCTCGCAGTGGTCGACCAGCTCGTCGTAGGCCGCCTTGCCCATCAGCTCGGTGAGCTCGGGCTGGTTGGTGACGTAGAGCGGCTCGGGCGCGACGTGGGCGTCCGGGCTGCCGGTGCAGTACCAGTCGAAGTCGTGCCCGCCGGGACCCCAGCCGCGCCGGTCGTACTCCCCGATGGTGACCTCGGTGTACTCCGTGCCGTCGGGCAGCTCGACGTCGCGGAAGGTCCGCCGGATCGGCAGCTGCCAGCACACGTCCGGCTTCGTCTCGAGCGGCTCCATGCCGTTGCGCAGCGCCAGGCTGTGCAGGGCGCAGCCGTAGCCGCCCTCGAACCCCGGACGGTTCAGGAAGATGCAGGCGCCCTCGTGGACGGCGGTCTTGCGGTCGCCGTCCTCGTCGGTCTCGATCCAGGCGTCCTTGCGCCGGGTGCCCTCGGCGTGGAACTGCCAGGTCTCCGGGGTCAGCTGCTTCATGAACTTCCGGGTGCGCTTCTCGTCGTCCTTGTCGGAGAAGTGCGCCCCCAGCGTGCAGCAGCCGTCGTCGGGACGGTCGGCGTAGATGCCGCAGCAGCCCTGGCCGAAGATGCACATGTACTGCGACGTGAGCCAGGTCAGGTCGCACTTGAAGACCTGCGACTCGTCGGCGGGGTCGGTGAACTCGACGTAGACGCGGGGGATCACGAGATCTGTCTCTGGTGGCACGCGGGAAACAGTACGTCGCCGCGGCACGGCTCCCCATTCCGGGCCGTCGCGGACCGGCAGGGGACCCCCTAGTGTTCTCGCCATGCGGCTGGGCGTGCTCGACATCGGCTCCAACACAGGGCACCTGCTCGTCGTGGACGCCGCGCGCGGGGCCGCGCCGATGCCGGCCTTCAAGCACAAGGAGCCGCTGCGGCTGGCCGAGCACCTCGACTCCTCCGGCGCGGTCACCGACGAGGGGGTCGAGGCACTGACCACCTTCGTCGCGTCGTCCTTGGAGGTGGCCGAGGACAAGGGCTGCGTGGAGATGGCCGGCTTCGCCACGTCGGCGATGCGCGACGCCACCAACTCCGACGCGGTGCTGGCGCACGTGCGTGCCAAGACCGGCGTCGACATCGAGGTGCTTCCCGGCGAGGACGAGGCGCGGCTGACGTTCCTGGCGGTGCGCCGGTGGTTCGGCTGGTCGTCGGGACGGCTGGCGGTGTTCGACATCGGCGGCGGCTCGCTGGAGATCGCGGTCGGGTCGGACGAGTCGCCGGACGTCGCGCAGTCCCTGCCGCTCGGTGCCGGGCGGCTGACCCGCGAGCACCTCGCCGACGGCCTCGACCGGGACGTCGTGCGCGTGCTGCGCAAGCGGATCCGGGCCGACATCGCCTCCGACGCGGGGTCGGTGCTGCGGCACGCACCCGACCACGCGGTGGCGACGTCGAAGACGTTCCGCTCGCTGGCCCGCATCTGCGGGGCGGCGTCGTCGGAGGCAGGTCTGCTGGTCCGTCGGGTCCTGGACGCCGGCGTGCTGCGGGAGACGATCCCGAGGCTGCTGGAGATGACGCCCGAGGAGGTGGCGGAGCTGCCCGGTGTCTCGTCGAGCCGGGCGCACCAGATCGTCGCGGGCGCGCTGGTCGCGGACGCCGTGCTGGACCTCTTCGACCTCGCGGAGCTGGAGATCTGCCCCTGGGCGCTGCGCGAGGGGATCATCCTCGAGCGGCTGGACCTGCTCGCCGGCTAGGCCTCAGCGAGGGGCGTCCGCGCGGTCCTCGACCAGGTCGGCGTACTCCGGGTGCCGGTCGACGTACGCCCTCACGAACGGGCACAGCGGACGGATCCGCCGGCCTCCGGCGCGCACGTCGTCGAGCGCCCCGCGCACCAGGCGCGACCCGACGCCCTGGCCCTCCTGGGCGTCGTCGACCTCGGTGTGCGTGAACACGACGGTGTCGCCGTCGACCCGGTACTGGGAGAAGCCGAGCACCGTCCCGTCGGCCGCGCGGGCCTCGTAGCGGCGCGCCTCGGGGTGGTCGACGACCTCGATGTCGGTGTTGTCCTGGTCCGGCATGCGTCCGACTCTAGGCGCGCCGGGCAACCCGGGCAGGCCCGCACCCCGGCTGTCACGCCCGCTGACGCGGCATTTGCGCGGTACACGCCAAGGCCTGTCCCGCGCACCTGCCGCGGCGGCCGCGGCCCCGCATCCCGGCCGGCTGCGTTGTCGGCGCTCGGCGCAGCCCGCTGCGCTCTCGCGCCTCCGCCTTGCCGGACCGGGCGCGGATGCCACGCCCGCTGACGCGGCATCTGCGCGGTACACGCCTTACGCTCAGGAGCGTGATCGCCCTGTCCACCGCCTCGGTCTACCCGGAGACCACGGCGAACGGGTTCGAGCTGGCGTCCCGGCTCGGGTACGACGCGGTCGAGGTGATGGTCGGCATCGACCCGATCAGCCAGGAGATCGACGCGGTGCGGCACCTCTCCGAGTACCACGAGATGCCGGTCTGCGCGGTGCACGCGCCCTGCCTGCTGATCACCCAGCGCGTCTGGGGCGTCGAGCCGTGGGGCAAGCTCGAGAGGAGCGCGGAGATGGCGCGCTCGGTCGGTGCCGGCGTGGTCGTGGTGCACCCGCCGTTCCGGTGGCAGCGCGACTACGCGCGCGGGTTCGTCGACGGGATCGCCGAGCTGGAGGAGCGCACGGGCGTGGCGTTCGCGGTGGAGAACATGTACCCCTGGCGGGCGTCGCGGCGCGAGATGCAGGTGTACGTGCCGGGGTGGGACCCCTCCGAGCACCCCTACACGAACGCCACGATCGACCTGTCCCACTCGGCGGTGGCCCGCCAGGACCCGGTCGCGATGGCCCGTCGCCTCGGCGAGCGGGTCCGGCACATCCACCTGACCGACGGCACCGGGTCGGCCAAGGACGAGCACCTCGTCCCGGGCCGCGGTACCCAGCCGGTCGTCGAGCTGCTCGAGCACCTGGCCGGCGTCGGCTTCGGCGGTCACGTCGTGCTGGAGATCAACACCCGCAAGGCCGCGAACCGCGAGGCCCGCGAGATGGACCTGCTGGAGGCGCTCGCCTTCGCGCGGCTGAACTTCGAGGCCGCGCCGGAGTCGTCGTGACCTCGAAGACCGCGGGCCCCCGCGGCCGGGGACGGCGACCCGGCGGTCCGGACACCCGCGGGCAGATCCTCGCGTCGGCGCGGAGGTCGTTCGCCGACAAGGGCTTCGCGGGTACGACGATCCGGGCCGTCGCCGCGGAGGCGGAGGTCGACCCGGCCCTCGTGCACCACTACTTCGGCTCCAAGGACGACCTGTTCCTCGCGGCGCTCGAGATCCCGGTCGACCCGCGTGCGCTGGTGCCGCGGGTCTTCGAGCCGGGCGTGGAGGGGGCGGGCGAGCGGCTGCTCCGGCTGTTCCTGTCGGTGTGGGACGACCCGGCGGCGCGGCTGCCCCTGATCGCGCTGGTGCGCAGCAGCTTCACCGAGGAGGCGCCGGAGACCCTGCTCCAGCAGGGGATCCTGCGGATGGTGCTGAAGCCGCTGCGCGCGGCCCTGCCCGAGGCGGAGGCCGACCGGCGGGTGCAGCTGGTGATCAGCCAGATGATCGGGCTGGTGATGACGAGGTACGTCCTCGCCCTCGAGCCCCTGGCCTCGCAGCCGGCGGAGGACATCGTGGCGTGGGTGGCGCCGACGCTCCAGCGCTACCTCGACGGCCCGCTGCCCTGACGCCGAAGGACCATTGACGCCGCCCTTCTTTATGCGCACAATTCAACACATGGTGAAAAATGGGGCGGTGATCGACGTACGCGACCTCGTGGTGCGGCGCGGCCGGGTGCACGCCATCCGCGGCATCAGCTTCGAGACCCGGCCGGGGGAGGTGACCGGGCTGCTCGGCCCGTCCGGGTGCGGGAAGTCCACGCTGATGCGCGCGGTCGTCGGGGTGCAGGTCGTGGAGAGCGGGGTCGTCGAGGTCCTCGGGCTGCCCGCCGGGGACAGGCGGCTGCGGGACCGGGTCGGGTACGTCACCCAGGCGCCCAGCGTGTACGACGACCTCACCGTCACCGAGAACCTGGTGTTCTTCGGCCGGGTGCTCGGCGTCCCGCGCTCGGAGGTGGACCGCTGCGTCGAGGCGGTCGACCTCGGGCCCCGGCGGGACCAGGTGGTGAGCCGGCTCTCCGGCGGTGAGCGGTCGCGCGCCTCGCTGGCGGTCGCCCTGCTGGGCAGCCCCGAGCTGCTGGTGCTCGACGAGCCGACGGTGGGCCTCGACCCGGTCCTGCGCCGCGACCTGTGGGCGATGTTCCACCGGCTGGCCGACGCCGGCACCGCCGTACTCGTCTCCAGCCACGTGATGGACGAGGCCGAGCGCTGCGACCGGCTGCTGCTGATGCGCGACGGCGAGCTGATCGCCCAGGACACGCCCCAGGCGCTCCTCGACCGCACCCGTACGACGGACGTGGAGCACGCCTTCCTGACCATCGTGGAGGGGGTGGCGGCATGACCCCCCGGATCACCCTGGCCGTCGCGACCCGCGTGCTGACGCAGCTCCGGCGCGACCACCGCACGCTCGCCCTGCTGCTGGTGATGCCGTGCGTGATCCTGGCGCTGCTGTGGTGGATGTTCGGCAGCAGCCCGGCGCAGGGTGCCGGGTTCGACGCCCTGGGCCCGCCGCTGCTCGCGCTGATCCCGTTCATCGTGATGTTCCTGGTGACGTCGGTGACCACCCTGCGCGAACGGTCCTCGGGGACCCTCGAACGGCTGCTCGCGATGCCCACCGGCAAGGGCGACCTCCTGGGCGGGTACGCCCTCGCCTTCGGGCTGGTCGCCGCCGTCCAGTCGGTGCTCGCCGTGCTGCTGTCCTACCTCGTGCTCGGCCTCGACGTCTCCGGCCCGGTCTGGATGCTCGTCGTGGTCGCCGTGGCGGACGCCGTGCTCGGCACCGCGCTGGGCCTGTTCGTCTCGGCCTTCGCGCGCACGGAGTTCCAGGCGGTCCAGTTCATGCCGGCGGTCGTGATCCCGCAGATCCTGCTGTGCGGCCTGTTCGTCGCCCGCGACGACATGCCGCGGGTGCTCGGGGCGATCTCCGACGTGCTGCCGCTGTCCTACGCCGTCGACGCGATGACCGCCGTCTCCCGCACCACCGGCACCGGCTTCGGCGGCGTGGACGCCTCGGTGTGGTCCGACCTGGCCGTCGTGGTCGGGTTCGCCGTCGCCGGTCTCGCCCTCGGTGCGGCCACCCTGCGGCGCCGTACCGCCTGACCCGCCGGGGTAGTCCGTGACGTTTTGGCGGTTTTCCTGCCGCAGAACAGCCAGAACGTCACGGACTAACCGGGAACCCGCCCTGGCCCGGTCAGGCCGAGAGAGCCGCGCGTCCGCCGACCACCGACGCGCGTGGGCCCGGGGGTGGCAGGAGGCGCCCACCGCGTAGCCTGGGCAGCGGCTGCACCGACGCAGCCCCCGTCGACCCTGGAGGAGATCCGTGCTCCGGCAGCCCCTGCTCATGCTCGCGCGCAGCGACAAGGTCAAGCGCTTCGTCACCGCCATGCCGGTGTCGAGCGGGATCGTGGCGCGCTACGTGCCCGGTGAGGCCACCGACGACGCGGTCGAGGCGACCGGCGCGCTGATCGAGGCCGGCCTGCACGTGACCCTCGACTTCCTCGGCGAGGACACCCTCGACCGCGAGCAGGCCGACGCGACCGTGGCGGCGTACCTCGACGTGCTCGAGGCGCTGTCCGCCAAGGGGCTGGCCCGCAACGCCGAGGTCTCGGTGAAGCTGTCCGCGATCGGCCAGGCGCTCCCCGAGGTCGGCGAGAAGGTCGCGCTGGAGAACGCCCGCACCATCTGCCACGCCGCCCGCAACGCCGGCACCACGGTGACCCTCGACATGGAGGACCACACCACGACGGACTCGACGCTGGGCATCCTGCGCGAGCTCCGCAAGGACTTCCCGGAGACCGGCGCCGTGCTGCAGGCCTACCTGCACCGGACCGAGGCCGACTGCCGGGACCTCGCCTACGAGGGCTCCCGGGTGCGGCTGTGCAAGGGCGCCTACAACGAGCCCGAGACGGTGGCGTTCCAGGACAAGCACGACGTCGACAAGTCCTACGTCCGCTGCCTCAAGGTGCTGATGGCCGGCCAGGGCTACCCGATGGTCGCCACCCACGACCCGCGGATGGTCGACATCGCCGGCGCGCTGGCGACCCGCAACGGCCGCGCGCAGGGCACGTACGAGTACCAGATGCTCTTCGGCATCCGCCCCGACGAGCAGAAGCGGCTGGCCGACGCCGGCGAGAAGGTGCGGGTCTACCTGCCCTACGGCCAGGAGTGGTACGGCTACCTCATGCGGCGGCTCGCCGAGCGACCGTCGAACCTCACGTTCTTCCTGCACTCCCTGGTGTCCAAGAAGTAGGAGCTCGTCATGACGGTCGCGATCATCGGTGCGGGCGTGATGGGGGAGACCCTGCTCTCCGGCCTGCTGCGGGCCGGCCGCCGGCCCGACGAGCTCCTCGTCGGCGAGAAGCGTCGGGAGCGTGCGCACGAGCTCCAGGAGCGGTACGGCGTCGAGGTGGTCTCGAACACCGACGCCGCCGGCAAGGCCGACACGCTGGTGCTCGTCGTGAAGCCGCAGGACATGGCCGAGGTGCTCGAGGAGCTGGCGCCCGTCGTACGCGCGGGGCAGCTGGTCGTCTCACTCGCGGCCGGCATCACCACGTCCTTCATCGAGGCCCGGCTGCCCGACAAGGTCGCGGTCGTGCGGGTCATGCCGAACACCCCGGCACTCGTGGACGAGGGGATGGCGGCCAACTCCCGAGGGTCGCACTGCGACGAGTCGCACCTCGCCGAGGCCGAGGCGCTGATGGCCTCGACGGGGAAGGTGATCCGGGTCCCCGAGCGCCAGCAGGACGCGGTGACCGCGATCTCCGGCTCCGGGCCGGGGTACATCTTCTTCGTCGTCGAGTCGATGATCGAGGCCGGCGTGCACCTCGGCCTGCCGCGCAGCGTGGCCTCCGAGCTCGTCGTGCAGACCGTGGTCGGCTCCGCCAAGCTGCTGCGCGACACCGGCGAGCACCCGGTCGTGCTGCGCGAGCGGGTCACCTCGCCCGGGGGCACGACCGCCGCCGCCCTCCGCGAGCTCGAGGACCACAAGGTGCGCGCGGCGTTCCTGGGCGCCATCGAGGCCGCCCGCGACCGCTCCCGCGCCCTCGCCGAGGGCATGGACTGACCTCCGGCGACGCCGGCACCTAGCCCAGCCCGATCGCCGCGCGGGCTGCCGCCAGGACCGGGGCGGTCTCGGCGCGGCAGCGCTCCGACCCCGCGGCGAACACCCCGTCGACGTACCCCGGGTCGTCCGCGAGCGCGGCGTACCTCGCCTGCAGCGGCTCGAGCACCGACAGCACCGCCTCGGTGACCACCTTCTTCAGCTGCCCGTACGTCGAGACGTCCGCCCCGGCCTCGGCCACGGGGACCCCGGTGCACGCCGCGAGGATCTCGAGCAGGTTGCTCACGCCCGGCTTGGCCTCGGCGTCGTGCCGGACGGCGTCCGGGCCGGTGTCGCTGTCGGTGACGGCGCGGGCCACCTTGCGGGCCACCACGTCCGGCGGGTCGAGCAGGAACACCACCCCGGCGCCGACCGGGTCCGACTTGCTCATCTTGCGGGCCGGGTCCTGCAGATCGCGCATCCGTGCGGCGGCCGGCGGCACCGTGATCTCGGGGACCGTGAACACCGCGCCGTACTCCCGGTTGAACCGCATCGCCAGGTCCCGGGTCAGCTCGACGTGCTGCCGCTGGTCGTCGCCGACCGGCACGTGGCTCGGCCGGTACAGCAGGATGTCGGCCGCCATCAGCACCGGGTAGGTCAGCAGCGACGTCCGGGTCTGCGGGCGCGGCACGCCGTCGACCTGGCCCTTCTCCTTGTACTGGATCATCCGGCCCAGCTCGCCGACGTAGGCCGTGCACTCGAGCAGGTACGCCAGCTCCGTGTGCGCCGGCACCAGGCTCTGCCGGAACAGCGTCGCGCGGTCCGGGTCGAGCCCGCACGCGAGCAGCAGCGCCTGCATCTCGCGGGTGCGTGCCGCCAGCGTCGCGGGCTCGTGCGCCGTGGTCATCGCGTGCAAGTCGGACAGGCCGTAGAAGCAGGTGGCCGTGTGCTGCGCGGCGGCCATCCCGCGCAGCGCGCCGAGCAGGTTGCCGAGGGTGAGGTGCCCACTGGGTGTCAGCAGGCTGAGGCGTCGGTCGCCGGGATGAGCGTGAGTCATGGGGGTCTCCTGGGTGTCGTGCCTCCAGGAGGACCCACCCGCGCACGCAGGACGGCCGCCCGGAGGCGGCCGTCGTGTGCTGGGTGTGCGCAGTCGGTGGTCCGCCTATCCGGCGGGCCACCACAGGGTCACGGTCGTGCGCATGGAGCCATCGTACGCGGCCGTGGTGGGACGGGCGCCGGCCGGCAGACCCACCCGCCGCAGCGCCCGGAGGGCCTGGCGGTGCAGGCCCGCCGCTCCCGGACTCGGCAGGTACGGGCGCTTCACGGCCCCCGGCCAGTCGGTCGGGGCCGTGGGGGCGTCTGGACGGCCCGCTTGACCCCCGTCACACGGGAGTAGGGTCCGAACATGTCCGGCCGCGCCTGCGTCGTGTTCGACCCGACGCTCACCGCCTACGACTTCGGGGTCTCACACCCGATGTCACCGCTGCGGGTGGACCTCACCGTGCGCCTCGCCCGCGAGCTCGGCGTGCTCGC
>DASTGV010000020.1:0-16492 GCA_035718765.1 Nocardioidaceae bacterium | reverse complement strand
GGCTTCGACTGGTAGGTGTGGTGCGCGTCGTCGAGGAACTGCGTGTGGAACACGTAGACGTCGTGGTGGTAGTGCCACAGCGACCGCAGCGACCGCCACAGCTCGGGGAAGAAGCCGCGCGTGGCGTGCTGCAGGTAGCTCCCCCAGTACGGCCCGTACTGCGTGTCCGACAGGGACCGCTCGTAGACGCCGGCGTGCAGCAGCCACCCGGTCCAGCTGGCCAGGTAGACCACGAGCGCGACCAGGACGAGGTAGCCGAACGCCGGCAACGCGTCGACGACGAAGGAGCGCAGCCGCGGCATCCGCACACCGATCACGCGCCGGGCCCCCGCGTCCCACATCCACACCAGCACGCCGAACGCGGCCAGCGGGTAGACCGCGTTCCACTTGGTGGCGCAGGCCAGCCCGAAGAAGACGCCCGCGCCGAGCCGCCAGGGCCGCCACAGCATCGCGCGCACCGGACCCCAGTCCGACGCGGTCGTGCGCAGGTCGCTCGGCACCAGCCGGGCCAGCCGCAGCCGCCCCCAGTCCCGGTCCGCGACCAGGCACGCGACCGCGCAGAGCAGGAAGAACGCCATGAAGATGTCGAGCAGCGCGAGCCGGGAGAGCACGAGCTGCAGCCCGTCGAAGCAGAGCAGCAGGCCGGCCACGCAGCCGAGCAGCGTCGAGCCGGTCAGCCTGCGGGCGAGCCGGATCATCACCCCGACCATCAGGGCGCCGGCGACCGCGGACGCGACCCGCCACCCGAACGGGTCCATCCCGAAGATCTCCTCGCCGAGACCGATCAGCCACTTGCCGACCTCGGGATGGACGACCATGCTCGGCGAGCTGGTCCAGAGCCCGTCGAGGTGCCCGGCCAGGATCTTGTCGTTGGCCCCGTCGACGTACCCGGTGACGTAGCCGTGGTGCCACAGCGACCAGGCGTCCTTGGCGTAGTAGGTCTCGTCGAAGAGGAAGGCGTGCGGCCGGCCCAGCTTCCAGAGCCGGAGGAACAGCGCGAGCATCGTGATGGCCGTGGTGGCCGCCCAGGCCACGAACCGGTCGTCGTTGCGCAGGGCGGGCGCCAGCCGCGCCCGGGCGCTGGGCACCCACCGGTCGTCGGCCGTCACGGAGAGGCCCGCGGTGCGGCGGGTCGGCTCCTGCACGGCGGTCACGCGGCAACTGTACGGACCCGGACGTGGCCGTCCGGCCGCGTGCGGCAAGATCGCGCAGGTGGAGACCGAGGTGGGCGCGGAGCCGGGCGGCGCGGGTGTGCTGGTGCTCGCGGCCACCCCGATCGGCCGGGTCGCCGACGCGCCGCCGCGGTTGGCCGAGGAGCTTGCCACCGCCGACGTCGTGGCCGCCGAGGACACCCGCCGGCTGCGCCGGCTGACCAGCGAGCTCGGGGTCACCCCGGCCGGCCGGGTCGTGTCCTACTTCGAGGGCAACGAGTCCGCCCGCACCCCGGTGCTGGTCGAGGCGCTGCTGGCCGGCGAGCGGGTGCTGCTGGTCACCGACGCCGGGATGCCGTCGGTCTCGGACCCCGGCTACCGGCTGGTGGCCGCCGCGGTGGCGCGCGGCATCACCGTGACCTCCGTCCCTGGCCCTTCGGCGGTGCTGACCGCGCTGGCGGTGTCCGGGCTGCCGGTGGACCGCTTCTGCTTCGAGGGGTTCCCGCCGCGCAAGCCGGGGGAGCGCCGCCGGGTGCTGGCCGAGCTGCGCGACGAGCGCCGCACCATGGTCTTCTTCGAGTCGCCGCACCGGACCGGGGCGACGCTGGCCGCGATGGCCGAGGCGTTCGGCGCCGACCGGCCCGCGGCGGTGTGCCGGGAGCTGACCAAGACCCACGAGGAGGTACGACGGGCGGGGCTGGCCGACCTGGTGACGTGGGCGGCCGACGGTGTCCGCGGCGAGGTGACGATCGTCGTGCAGGGCTCGGCGTCGAGCGGGGCCGACGTACCGTCCGACCCGGCGTCGCTCGCGGCCCTGGTCGCGCAGGAGGAGGCGGCGGGCGTCCCGCGCAAGGACGCGATCCGCGAGGTCGCGCAGCGGGCCGGACTGCCCAAGCGCGTCGTCTACGACGCGGTGCACAAGCCCCAGGAGCCGACCGGATGACCCGGGAGAACGGACCGACCCGCAACCGCCACGACGCCGGTGGCCGCGACCGGACCCGGCCGCCGGCGCCCGAGCCGCTCCCGCACCCCGTCGTGGACAACCACTGCCACCTCGACATCGCAGACGGCCCCGACGGGGCCTGGCTGAGCACCGAGGAGGCGCTCGCCCGGGCCGCGGCCGTCGGCGTCACCCGGATCGTGCAGATCGGGTGCGACCTGCCCGGCGCGCGGTGGGCGGGGGAGGCCGCGGCCACGCACCCGGCGATCGGGGCCGGGGTCGCCCTGCACCCCAACGAGGCGCCCCGGCTGGCGGAGGAGGGCCGGCTCGACGACGCCCTGGAGGAGATCGAGGCGCTCGCCGCCGGGAGCGACCGGGTCCGGGCGGTCGGGGAGACCGGGCTCGACCACTTCCGCACCGGCGAGGAGGGCCGGGCCGCCCAGGAGCTGTCCTTCCGGCGGCACGTGGACCTGGCCAAGCGGCTCGGCAAGACCCTGGTGATCCACGACCGGGACGCGCACGAGGACGTGCTGCGGGTCCTCGACGACGAGGGGGTGCCGGAGCGCCTCGTGATGCACTGCTTCTCCGGCGACGTCGCCTTCGCCCGGGCCTGCCTCGACCGGGGCGCCTGGCTGTCGTTCGCCGGCACGGTCACCTTCAAGAACGCCGCGCCGCTGCGCGAGGCGCTGCGGGTGGTGCCGCAGGACCGGGTGCTCGTGGAGACCGACGCGCCGTACCTCACGCCCACCCCGCACCGGGGCCGTCCGAACGCGTCGTACCTCGTGCCGCTGACGATGCGGTCGATGGCCGAGACCCGGGGGGAGGACCTCGCGGAGCTCTGCGCCGCGGTGGACGCCAACACCGAGGCGGCCTTCGGTGGCCGCTGGTGACTACTCGGCATGGCCCGAAATGACTAGGCCGGTGACCACGAGCGCGTGATCTGACGCACGTGAACACCCCATAAAAGGTACAAATCCGGACAGGAATTTTGCCGACCGCGCGGGGCCTTCCGTATGGTCATGTGCTTGTCGGCCGGGAGCGGGGAAGTTCTCGGGCGGTAGCCAGGGGGCCCGAAGCTCAGATCCGCCGGTCATCGGACCGGGGGCGAGCCGAGGGCCGTCGCGTTGTCTCGGGCCTGATCGGCTCCTCACGCGCACGTGCTGCCGCCACCGCGGCCCGGGGAGCACCACCATTGGAGAAGCGTGCGGAGCACAGTCGCACTTTTGACCAGGAGCAGGGCCGCGCTCGCCGTCATGATCGGCGCCGTCGCCCTGGCCGTGGCGGCCACGGGGGTCGGCTACGCCGCGATGACCAAGACCGTGACCCTCTCGATCGACGGCAAGACAGAGAAGATCCGCACGTTCGACGACAAGGTCGGGGACGTGCTGAAGTCCAAGGGCATCTCGCTGACCGACCACGACGTGGTCGCCCCCGGCACCACCTCGTCGGTGGCCGACGGTGCCACCATCGCGGTCAAGTACGGCCGCCCCCTCGACGTGAAGCTCGACGGCAAGAGCAACCGGTACTGGACGACCGCCACCAACGTCGCCAGCGCGCTGGACCAGCTCGGGCTGCGGTTCAGCAACGCCAAGCTGTCGGCCAACCGCGGTGCCACCATCAGCCGGTCCGGCATGGACCTGGCCGTCGTCACCCCCAAGACCCTTCAGGTCAAGCTCGGCGACGAGCGGGCCAAGAAGACCACCGTGACCGCGCTGACCGTGGGCGACGCGCTCAAGCAGCTCGGCGAGCCGGCCGACTCCAACGACCAGGTCAAGCCCGGCCTCGACGCGAAGCTCCAGGACGGCGACAAGGTCGTGCTCACGAAGGTGCGCGTGGTCGAGCGTCGCGCCACCGAGGCGGTCGGCTTCGGCACGGTGAAGAAGCAGGACTCGAGCCTGTACACCGACCAGTCGAAGACCGTGCGCGCCGGTCGCGACGGCAGCCGCAAGGTGCTCTACCGGGTCACCTTCGAGAACGGCAAGGCCGTCAAGCGCAAGGCGCTCAAGGTCGACGTGGTGCGCGCCCCGGTCGCCGAGATCGTCCGGGTCGGCACCAAGGACCGCCCGGCCCCGGCTCCGACGACCAACTACGCCGGCGGCAGCAGCGTCTGGGACCGGATCGCCGCGTGCGAGTCCGGTGGCAACTGGGCCGCGAACACCGGCAACGGCTACTACGGCGGCCTGCAGTTCACGCTGTCGACGTGGCAGGCGTACGGCGGCTCCGGCCGGCCGGACCAGAACAGCCGCGAGGCGCAGATCGCGGTCGCCGAGCGCGTCCGGAACGCCGAGGGCGGCTACGGCGCCTGGCCGGTGTGCGGGCAGCAGGCCTGACCACGACGGATAGGGTCGCCACCGTGGGCGACCCGAGCATCTCCTCCGCCGGCCCGAGGCTGCTCGGGCCGGCGGAGGTGCGTCTGCTCGCCGAACGCCTCGGCCTGCGGCCCACCAAGCAGCGCGGCCAGAACTTCGTCATCGACGCGAACACGGTCCGCCGGATCGTGCGGGTCTCCGGGGTCGGTCCCGACGACGTCGTCGTCGAGGTCGGCCCCGGTCTGGGCTCGCTGACCCTGGCCCTGCTCGAGACCGGCGCCCGGGTGGTCGCGGTCGAGGTCGACCCGGTGCTCGCCGCCGCGCTGCCCGCCACCGTCGCGACGTACGCGCCCGCGCAGGCGGACCGCTGCGAGGTGCTGGAGGCCGACGCGCTGCGGGTCGCCGCGGTGCCCGGCCCGCCGCCGACCGCGCTGGTCGCCAACCTGCCCTACAACGTGTCGGTGCCGGTGCTGCTGCACCTGATGGCGCTGCTCCCGTCGCTGCGGCACGGGCTGGTGATGGTGCAGGCCGAGGTGGCCGACCGGCTCGTCGCACCGCCCGGCTCGCGCACGTACGGCGTCCCGTCGGTCAAGGCCGCCTGGTTCGCCGACGTACGACGGGCGGGGTCGGTCGGCCGCAACGTCTTCTGGCCGGCGCCCAACGTGGACTCGGGCCTGGTCGCCTGGACGCACCGCGACCCGCCGGCCGTCGACGCCACCCGCGAGGAGGTCTTCCGGGTGGTCGACGCCGCGTTCGCCCAGCGCCGCAAGACGCTGCGCTCCACGCTCAAGCAGCTGGCCGGCTCCGCCGCGGCCGCGGAGGCGGCGCTCGCGCACGCCGGCGTCGACCCGATGGCCCGGGGGGAGTCGCTGGGCGTCGAGGAGTTCGGCCGCATCGCCGAGGGCCTGGGGCGCCGGTGACCGCGCACCCGCACGGTGCCGTGGCGGTCACCGCCCCGGCGAAGATCAACCTGTCCCTCGGGGTCGGGTCGTGCCGGCCCGACGGCTTCCACACCCTCGCCACCGTCTACCAGGCGATCGGCCTCTACGACCGGGTGACCGTGCGCACCGACGACGCGGTGACGGTGACCGTGAGCGGCGCGAGCCGGATCCCGGTCGAGGGGGTCCCGCTCGACGACTCCAACATCGCGGTCCGCGCCGCCCGGCTGCTCGCCGAGCACGCCGGGGTGGAGTCCGGCGTCGCGATCGAGATCGAGAAGGGCATCCCGGTCGCCGGCGGGATGGCCGGTGGCAGCGCGGACGGCGCCGCGACCCTGCTCGCCTGCGACCACCTGTGGGGCCTCGGCACCCCCCGCGAGGAGCTCCTCGAGCTGGCCGCCCAGCTCGGCAGCGACGTGCCCTTCGCCCTCGTGGGCGGCACGGCCATCGGCAGCGGCCGCGGCGAGACGGTGACCCCGCTGATGACCCTGGGGGAGTACTGGTGGGTGGTGCTGGAGTCCGAGCGCGGACTGTCCACGCCCGAGGTCTACCGCGAGTTCGACCGGCTCTCCGACGGCACCGTGGACCTGCCCGTCATCCCGGACGCCCTGATGATGGCGCTGCGCGGTCACGACGTGGCGGCCCTGGGCGCGACCCTGGTCAACGACCTGCAGGCGGCGGCGCTGCGGCTGCGCCCCGAGCTCGCGCACGCCCTCGAGCAGGGGCTGCTCGAGTCCGCGCACGGCGCGATCGTCTCCGGCTCCGGCCCGAGCTGCCTGTTCCTGTGCGAGGGCCGCTCGCACGCCGTCCAGGTCGCGACCGGGCTGCGGTCGGCCGGCCTCGGCCCGGTGTCGTTCGCGCCCGGGCCGGTGCACGGCGCCCGGGTCGTGGCCGCGGACGGGCAGGGCTGACGTGGCCGGCAACCTGGTGAGCCTGGAGCGCGTGCACAAGGCGTACGGCGTGCGCCCGCTGCTGTCCGACGTGAGCCTCGGGGTCGGCGAGGGCGACCGCGTCGGTGTGGTGGGCCGCAACGGCGACGGCAAGACCACCCTGCTGCGGGTGCTGGCCGGCCTCGAGCCGGCGGACGACGGGCGGGTGACCCGCAACCGCGGGCTGCGGCTCGGCTACCTGACCCAGGGCGACGACCTGGACCCCGCGGCCACCGTGAGCGAGGCGGTGCTCGAGGGGCGCGCCGAGCACGAGTGGGCCGCGGACGCGGCCACCCGTGAGGTCGTCGAGGTGCTGCTCGCGGGCGTGCCCCTGGACCGCACCGTCGGGGGCCTCTCGGGTGGCGAGCGACGCCGGTGCTCCCTGGCCCGGCTGCTGCTGGGCGACCACGACCTGGTCGTCCTCGACGAGCCGACCAACCACCTCGACGTCGAGGCGGTGGCCTGGCTGGCCCGGCACCTGAACGAGTCGCCCTCCCGTCGTACGTCGGCACTGGTGGTGGTCACGCACGACCGGTGGTTCCTCGACGAGGTCTGCACCGCCACGTGGGAGGTGCACGACGGGGTCGTGGACGTCTACGACGGCGGCTACGCGGCGTTCGTGCTGGCGAAGGCCGAGCGGCAGCGGCAGGCGGCGGCGGCCGAGTCGCGGCGGCAGAACCTGGTGCGCAAGGAGCTCGCGTGGCTGCGCCGGGGTGCTCCCGCGCGCACGTCGAAGCCGAAGTTCCGGATGGACGCGGCCTACGCGCTGATCGAGGACGAGCCGCCGCCGCGCGACCGGCTGGAGCTGCAGAAGTTCGCCACCCAGCGGCTCGGCAAGGACGTCGTCGACGTCGAGGACGTCGACCTGGTGCGCGGCGAGCGGTCGCTGCTGTCGCACGCGACCTGGCGGCTCGGTCCCGGCGACCGGGTCGGGCTGGTCGGGGTCAACGGCGCCGGCAAGACCTCGGTGCTCCGGCTGGTGGCCGGCGAGCTCGAGCCCACGCACGGCCGGGTGAAGCGGGGCCGGACGGTCGCGCTGGAGCACCTCACGCAGGGGCTCGACGACCTCGACCCGGCCGAGCGGGTGCTCGACGCCGTGGAGAAGGTGCAGCGGGTGACCCGGGTCGCGGGAGGGGAGGTCACCGCCTCCTCGATGCTGGAGCGCTTCGGCTTCACCGGCGACCGGCTCACCGCGCGGATCGGTGACCTCTCCGGCGGGGAGCGGCGCCGCTTCCAGATGCGGCGCCTGCTGCTCTCCGAGCCCAACGTGCTGCTGCTCGACGAGCCGACCAACGACCTCGACATCGAGACGCTGACCGTGCTGGAGGACTTCCTGGACCGGTGGCCCGGGACGCTCGTGGTGGTCTCGCACGACCGGTACTTCCTGGAGCGGGTCACCGACTCGACCTGGGCGCTGCTCGGCGACGGGCAGGTCTCGATGCTGCCGCGCGGGGTGGAGGAGTACCTCGAGCGACGGGAGGCCGACCTGCGTGCCCACGCGGCCGCCGAGGCGTCCCGGGCCGCGTCCGACGCGGCGGCCGGGAGCGCCGGCGTGTCCCCGGCGCCGTCCGCCGCCGCGCAGCGGGAGGCCCGCAAGACGCTCGCGCGGATCGACAAGCAGCTGGCCCGGCTCGCGGAGCAGGAGCGGGGGCTGCACGACGAGCTGGTCGAGCATGCCGCCGACTACGAGAAGCTCGCCGTGGTCGACGTACGCCTGCGGGAGCTGACCGCCCAGAAGGACGCGCTCGAGGAGGAGTGGCTCACCGCCGCCGAGCTCCTCGACTGAAACAGCGACGACCCGGGCCTCGCAGTCTCACGAGGGCCCGGGTCGACGAGGGGTCTGCTAGTTGATGCCCTTGGCGTCGAGGAACTCCTTGGCGACGCTCTCGTAGCTCTTCTTGTCGACGGCGACCTCGGCGAGGTACTTCGTGAGGTCCTCGGTGGTGAGCGCCGCGGAGACGGCGTCGACCGTGGACTTCACGTCGCCCTTGACCTTGGCCTTGGTGAGGACCGGGGTGACGTTCTGCGCCAGGAAGAGGTTCTTCGTGTCGTCGAGCACCTTGAGGTTGTCGGTCTGGATCGCCGAGTCCGTGGAGAAGATGTTCGCGACCTGGATCTGGTTCTTCTTCAGCGCCGCCTTGGTGAGCGGGCCACCCGGGTCGAGGGACTTGAAGGACTTGAAGGTCAGGCCGTAGACCTTCTTCAGACCGACCACGCCCTGGTAGCGGGTCTTGAACTCCGGGCCGGCCCCGAGGACCAGCTTGCTCGCGACCGGCTTGAGGTCGTCGATCTTGGCGAGCTTGTACTTGCTCGCGGTCGCCGCGGTCACGGTCAGCGTGTCCTTGTCCTCGGCGGGCGACGACGTGAGGGTCTCCAGGCCGCTCGGCAGCACCTTCTGCAGGGCGGCGTTCACCTGGTCGGTGGTGGTGACGCCGTTGGGCACCTCGCCGTTCGGGGACAACGCGGCCAGGAAGGCGCCGTTGTACTCCGGGATCATGTTGATCGACCCGTCCTTGAGCGCCTTGAGGTAGAGCTCGCGGGCGCCGATGTTGAACTTGCGCGTCACCTTCACGCCCTTGGCCTCCAGGGCCTGGGCGTACATCTCGGCGAGGAGCTGGTTCTCGGGGAAGTTCGCGGACCCGATCGTGATCGCGGGCGAGGAGGCGTCTCCGGTGCCGCCACCGCTGGTCGGGTCGCCGCCGCACGCGCTGAGCGGCAGGATCGCCGCCAGCGCCACGGCGGCGGCCGCGAGCTTGGACTTCAGCATGGGTGGAACCTTTCGTCGGGCCGTCAGCGGGAGGCGCTGACGGGGCTTTCCTCTGTGGGGGACTGGGTGCGGACAGCGGAGCGGGAGCGCCGTGAGCGACGGCTGCCGCGCTCGCGCACACCGGGGGAGACCACGACCCGCTCGATGAACGCGCTGATGTAGTCGAGGGCGATCGCGAGCGCGGCGACCAGGATGGCGCCGGCCAGGACCTGGTCGTACTGGTTGCGGTTCAGCCCGTCGATCAGCAGCCGGCCGAGGCCGCCGAAGCTGGCGTACGCCGCGATGGTGGCCGTCGCGGTGACCTGCAGGAGGGCGTTGCGCAGGCCGCCGATGATCAGGGGCAGGGCCATCGGCACCTCTGCCTGGAACAGCACCTGCCGGGGCCGCATCCCCATCCCGATCGCCGCGTCGACGGCGGCCGGGTCGACCGACCGGATCGCCGCGTAGGTCTGCGCCAGGATCGGTGGGATCGCGAGCACGATGAGCGCCAGCAGGACGGGCCAGATGTAGACGCCCAGGTAGGTCACGAGCAGCAGCACCAGCCCGAACGTGGGCAGCGAGCGTCCCAGGTTCCCCAGGCCGATGGCGATGAAGGCGCCCCGGTTGGTGTGGCCGATGAGCAGCCCGACGGGGAGCGCGATCAGGGCAGCGATCGCGAGGGCCGCCAGGGTGTAGCCGATGTGCTGGGCGAGCCGCTCGGGGATCGAGGAGTCACCGCTCAGGTGCCAGTTGGCGCCGTCGAAGAGGTAGCCGAAGTAGTTCAGCATCGGCGTCGGGCTGACGAGGCTCACGCGCGACCACCCACCCGGGTCCAGGGGGTCAGCCGACGCTGCAGCAGAACCAGCCCGACGTCGCACAGACCGGCCAGCAGCATCGAGAGCACGATGCCGATGATGATCGGCTCGACGAAGCCGAGCTGGAAGCCGCCGGTGAACAGGTTGCCCAGGCCGCCCGAGCCCACGAGGGCGCCGACGCTGACCAGGCTGATGTTGGCGACGGTGGCCACCCGCAGCCCGGCGAAGATCACCGGCGCGGCCATCGGCAGCTCGACCCCGAACAGCTGGCGCAGCGGCCGGTAGCCGAGGGCGCGGGCGGCCTGGGTGGTCTCGCCCTGCACGGAGATCAGGGCGTCCGCGACCGTGCGCGCGAGGAGCGCGAGGGTGTACAGCGAGAGCCCGATCAGCACGTTGAGGGGCGAGAGGTACCCCACCCCGATGATGACCGGGATCATCAGGAACAGCGCCAGCGACGGGATCGAGTAGAGGACCGCCCCGACGTTGACCACGGGCTGGTAGAGCGACGGGACGCGCACCGCGAGGTACCCGAGCGGGAGCGACAGGGCCGCCCCGACGACGACCGGGATCAGCGCGAGCCAGAGGTGCTCGACCAGGTCGGAGAGGACCTCCGGGTAGTTGTTCTGGAGGTAGGTGATCATGACCGGCTCACCGCTCGGACTCGCGCCGCATCGCCGTGAGGTGGCGGGCGATCGCCTCGTGGGCGACGATCCCGTCGGCCACCCCGTCGTGGTCGACGCGGACGGCCGCACCGGCCGGTGAGCTGATGGCGAGGTCGGTGACCAGGCGGAGGTTGTCGTCGACGGTGAACGTGCCCGCCAGCGGCTGCGGGGAGCCGGCCTCCTCGAACCGCCAGCCCTGCGGGCGTCCGCCGTCGTCGAGCACCAGGCGGGCACCGCCGGCGCGGTCGACGTACGCCCGCACCGGTTCGACCTCGAGCTTGTCGGCGGTGACGAAGGAGAGCCCGCGGAAGCCGCGGTCGCGACCCACGAAGTCGGCGACGAACTCGTCCGCGGGGCTGTCGAGCAGCTCCTGGGGGGAGCCGACCTGGGCGAGGTGGCCACCGACGCGGAAGATCGCGACGGTGTCGCCGAGCTTGATGGCCTCGTCGATGTCGTGGGTGACGAACGCGATGGTCTTGCCGAGCTCGGCCTGGAGCCGGAGGAACTCCTTCTGCAGTCCGTCGCGCACGATCGGGTCGACCGCGCTGAACGGCTCGTCCATCAGCATCACCGGCGGGTCGGCCGCGAGGGCGCGGGCCACGCCGACGCGCTGCTGCTGCCCGCCGGACAGCTGCGTCGGGTAGCGACCGGCCATCGACTCGTCGAGGCCGACGCGGGCGAGGAGCTGCACCGCCTCCTCGCGGGCCTGCTTCTTGTTGACGCCGTTGAGCAGCGGGACGGTCGCGATGTTGTCGGCGACCGTGCGGTGCGGGAAGAGCCCGGCGTGCTGGATGACGTAGCCGATCTTGCGGCGCAGCAGCGCGGCGTCCTGTGTCGAGACGTCCTCGCCGTCGATGGAGATCGTGCCGGAGGTGGGCTCGATGGTGCGGTTGATCATCCGCAGGCTCGTGGTCTTGCCGCAGCCGGAGGGTCCGACGAACACCGTGATCTGTCCGGTGGGCAGCTCCAGGGAGAGGTTGTCGACCGCGACGTTCCCGCCCGGGAACGTCTTCGTCACCTGGTCGAACGTGATCATCGGGCTCTCCGAACTTCGGTGGTCGTCACAGGTTGCAAACCGTACTGGTCAGGTAGGGATTCAGGGAGTCTCGCGCGCCGGATGAGACGCGGTGTCGAGAACGGAAGGGGCAACGTCGTATGCCCAACCTACGCCGAGAACATGCCGGATGACACCGACATCCCGCCCGAACGGGCGGTCTTCGACGCCGGTCGGCAGGTGCTCAGAAGCCTGGTGCAACACCATTTGCAGCGTTCCCGAGCCCGTCGGCAGGTCCTCGTCGAGGAGCGTCGCCCGGTGCACCGCGAGCAGCTCGCAGGACGTCACGTCGCGCAGCACGTCGAGGGCGTCGTGCAACGCGGCGGCAGCCTCCAGGCCGAAGCTCTGCACGTCCTCCTGGCCGAGCGAGGTCTCGGTCGCGCCGAGCGACGCGGGCGCGGAGGTACGCCGGGCGGCGTGCACCAGTCCGGCCGCGCGCTTGTGCACCGCGACCAGGCCGGTCTGCCGGCCCGGGGCGCCGGACAGCTGCGGCGCGAGCCCGGTCACGCGCGGGTCGAGCAGCCGGTGCAGCCGCGCGGTCCCCGTCTCTGCCAGGTGCAGCACCGCGACCCGGACCGCGTCCAGCCCGGCGGCGAGCTCGAACCCGTCGAAGCCCGCGGTGCCGAGGAACCGGCCGTCGACGAGCGCGGGGGAGGTGGTCACGCCGTCGAGAGCCCGCCGTGCCGCCGCCTCCAAGGCGTCGGCGGCGCGCAGCAGGTGCGCCACGGCCGGTCCGGTCACCCGGAAGGACACCGGGGCCTGCAGCATCCGCGGCGCCGGCTCCGCCCCGGCCAGGTCGCGCAGCGCGGCGTGCACCCGGGCGAGCACGTCGTCCCCGCGGACGACCGCGGCGGCGTAGGGGTCCCGAGGTGCCCGCACCAGGGCGATCTCGGCCGCCGTGACCGTCAGCGCCTGCACCGCCGCCAGCCGGGCGTCCTGCGCGAGCAGCAGGGCACACGCCGTGGCGACCGGGACGCCCTGCAGGAACGCGACACCCTCCTTCGCCCCGAACGTGTACGGCGCGACGCCGGCCCGCGCCAGCGCCCGGGAGGCCGGGACCGTCGAGCCGGCCGCGTCGCGCGCGTCGCCGGCGCCGGTGAGCAGGGCGCCGAGGTGGGCGAGCGGGATGATCTCGCCGGCCGCCCCGTTGCCGTGCGCCGGGACCGCGGGCCGGACGTCGGCGTCGAGCAGGGCGACCAGCGCGCGGGCCAGGCCGGGGGAGGCGCCGGTCTCCGGGTCGAGCAGCGTGCGCAGCCGGGTCGCCAGCACGGCCCGCGCGGTGCGGTGGTCCAGCCACGGCGCGCCGCCCACGGACCGGGCGAGCATCAGGTCGTCCTGGTAGGCGGGCCGGTCCGTCGTACCGACGGCGACGTGCGACTGCAGACCCATGCCGGTCGTCACGCCGTACACCGGACCGCTGGTGTCGAGGGCGTCGAGGGTGGCCGCACGGGAGGCGGCGAGCCGGTCGAGCAGCGCGGCCGCGAGCTCGACCCGGGCCCCGCCGGCGACGGCCCGGATCGCGTCGGGGCCGAGGTCGGTGGGCTGGTCCACCCGGACCGTCATCGGTACCGCAGCATCGTGCCGACGTCGGCGGCCTCGGCCCGGCGCAGGATCAGGTGCGCGACCGCGACGTCGAGGATCGACAGGCCGCGGTGCCAGAGCAGGATCCGCTCGTCGTCGCGCTCGCGGCCGGGCTTGAGGCCGGCGACGACCTGCCCCAGCTCGGCGTACAGGGTCTCGGGGCTGAGGCGTCCGGTGTCCATGTGGGCCCGCAACGCCCCGAACCGGCCGGACTGCGCCTCGCGCCAGTCGTCGACGACCACCTTGTCCATCACGTCGAGCAGGTCCAGCTCGACCGCCGAGACGGTGCCGTAGGGGACCACGAACGCACCGGGCTTGACCGCCTCGGTGCGCAGCAGCGGCTGCGGCTCGGTCAGCCGGGTCGCCTCGACGATCACGTCCGCGTCGTCGAAGGCCTCGTCGACGGTGGCGACCACCCGGACCGGGGTGTCGGTGACCGCGCGCAGCCGTTCGCCCAACGCCTCCCGCGACTCCTCGCGGCGGCTGGTCACCCGGATCTCGTCGAGGTCGAGGATCGTGTCGAGCATGGTGACGTTCGAGAACGCCGTGCCCCGGGCGCCGGCGTGGCCGAGGATCCTCGCGTCCGGCCGGGCCAGGTGCTTGGCGCCGACCGCGGTCATCGCGCCGGTGCGGGCCTCGGTGATGAAGGTGGCGTCCAGGACCGAGAGCGGGACGCCGGTGTGCGGGTCGTACAGCGTCGCCAGCCCCAGCTCGCTGGGCAGCCCGTGCTCGTAGTTGGGCACGAAGTCGCCGACCACCTTGATGCCGCTGACCCCGCGCTCGCCGAGCGTGGAGACGTGGCCACGCAGCACGTTGAAGTGGCCGACGCCGCCGTTGTCGGGGACCAGGTGCACCCGCGGCTCGAACACCGTCTCGCCGCGGCCGTGCGCCGCCACCACGTCCTCGACCGCGGTGACGATCTCGTCGTCGGTCAGGCCGAGCGTGTCGATGTCGGGGCCGGAGAGGAACCGCAGCCAGATCTCGCGCATCAGCCGTCGCTCTCGAACGGCGCCACCAGGTCGCGCAGCAGCCCGGCCAGCCGCTTCTGGTCCGCGGCGTCGAGACCGGCGAGCAGGTCGCGCTCGCGCCGCAGCAGCCCCTCCAGGGCGCCGTCCACGGTGGCCCGTCCCGACGGGGTCAGCCGCACCAGCACCCCCCGGCGGTCGCGGGGGTCGGGCAGCCGCTCGACCAGGCCGCGCGCGGCCAGCCGGTCGACCCGGTTGGTCATCGTCCCGCTGGTCACCAGGGTCTCCCTGAGCAGCCGCCCCGGCGACAGCTCGTACGGCGCGCCCGCCCGGCGCAGCGCGGCGAGCACGTCGAACTCCCAGGACTCGATGTCGTGCTCGGCGAACGCCTGCCGGCGGGCCCGGTCGAGGTGGTGGCCCAGGCGGGTCACCCGGCTGAGCACCTCCATCGGCCCGAGGTCGAGGTCGGCGCGCTCGCGCTGCCAGGCCTCGACGAGCCGGTCCACCTCGTCACGCATGCGCCCGATCATAACCGTCGAGATTCTTGACATCGAGAGATTCGTCGGGCCAGAGTTGTCTTGACGTCAAGAGACTTGGGAGCGGGCATGGCGCACCAGTGGGACCCGGACCGGTACCTCGTCTACGCCGAGCGCGGCCGCCCCTTCGTCGACCTGCTGGCCCGGGTCGGCGCCCCGGACCCGGCCCGGGTGGTCGACCTCGGCTGCGGGCCCGGCAACCTCACCGCGCTGCTCGCCGAGCGGTGGCCGTCGGCCGACGTGCTCGGCGTCGACTCCTCGCCGGAGATGGTCGCCCGGGCGGCGGGCGTGGCCGGGATCCGGGTCACGCAGGGCGACGCGCGCACCTGGCGGCCCGACGCACCGGTCGACGTGCTGTTCTCCAACGCGACCTACCAGTGGGTGCCCGGCCACCTGGACCTGCTGCCGTCGCTGGTCGGGCACGTCGCGCCGGGCGGTTGGTTCGCGTTCCAGGTGCCGGGGAACCACGGCGCGCCCAGCCACGTGCTGCTGCACGACCTCGCGGCCGACCCGCGCTTCGCGCCGTACACCGACGGCGTCGCGCGGCCGCACTCGCACGACCCGGCCGTCTACGCCGACGCGCTGCGCGACCTCGGGCTGGAGGTGGACGCGTGGGAGACGACGTACCTGCACCTGCTCACCGGCGAGGACCCGGTGTTCACCTGGGTCAGCGGCACCGGCGCGCGGCCCACCCTGCAGGCCCTGCCCGACGACCTGCGGCCGGTCTTCGTCGAGGAGTACAAGGCGCTGCTGCGCGACGCCTACCCGCCCGGGCGGCACGGCACCACGCTCCCGTTCCGCCGGGTCTTCGTGGTCGCGCGGGTGCCCGCATGATCGTCCGGGAGGCCGTGGCCGCCGACCTGCCGGAGATCGTCGCCCTGCAGCGCGAGGACGTGATCCGGGAGGTGCACGAGGACGACGTGCCGGTCGCCGCCTACCGCGCGGCCTTCGACCAGATCAGCGCCGACGCCCACCAGCAGCTGCTGGTCGGGGAGGTCGACGGCCGGGTGGTCGCGACCGCCCAGGTGACCTGGATCCGGCGGCTCACCTACGTCGGCGGCGAGATGGGCGTCGTGGAGTCCGTGCGGGTGCGCTCGGACCTGCGCGGACGCGGCCTCGGCGAGCGCCTGATGAGGCACGTCGTCGACCTGGCGCGGGCCCGCGGTGCCGTGCGGCTCGAGCTGACCACCAACACGCAGCGCCGCGCGGCGCGACGCTTCTACGAGCGGCTCGGGTTCGTCGGGTCGCACGTCGGCATGAAGCTCTACCTGGGCCCACGATCTGGCCCACGATCTGGAGGAGAGGCATGAGGATCCATCACGTACAGGTGTCCTGCCCGGCCGGCGGCGAGGACGCCGCCCGCCGGTTCTACGGCGAGGGGCTCGGACTCCCCGAGGTGCCGAAGCCGCCGGTGCTCGCGGCCCGCGGCGGCTGCTGGTTCCGCAGCGACGACGGCGTCGAGGTGCACGTCGGGGTCGAGGAGGGGTTCGCGCCGGCGCGCAAGGCGCACCCGGCCTTCCTCGTCGACGACCTCGACGGGACCGCCGTACGCCTCGAGGTGCTCGGGTTCGTCGTGGACCGCACCGAGGAGCACACGTTCCCCGGCCACCGGCGGTTCCACACCGCCGACGGCAACGGGAACCGGGTGGAGTTACTGGCCAGTCTCTGACACCACGACTGCCGAACCTACGGTTGCGTAGGTTACTGTCGAAGGAGCTCGTCCCGGGGCCGTCGTGAGGAGACACCATGAGCATGTCCCAGACCCAGCTGCTGCTCGAGCTGGAGCCGGTGGTCGAGGCCAACCTCAACCGGCACCTGTCGATGGCCAAGGAGTGGTTCCCGCACGAGTACGTCCCGTGGAGCCAG
>DASTGV010000019.1:0-2582 GCA_035718765.1 Nocardioidaceae bacterium | reverse complement strand
TCCGCGAGGACCTGCGCGAGGCCTACGGGCAGGACCTGCCGCCGGCACGCTTCGGCCTCGACGACGTCCTGGCGGGGGGCCGGCGCCGGCATCGGCGCCGGCAGGCCGCCCAGGTCGCGGGCGGCGCGTTGGTGGTCGCGGCGATCGCTGGCATCGCGGTGACCGGGGTGCGTGGGCTGGAGCCGGGGGTGGTGCCTGTTGGCACGCCTGCCGGCCGGGCCACACAGGCCGTGCCGACGAGCACCACCGCGGCCGTCCGGCCCAACCCCCGTCCGTTCGACCCGGCGCCAGTCATCAGGTCCTGGCTCGCGCAGCAGGGGCAGGGCCTGGCTGCCGGCTCGCGGTCGTGGAGGTACCCGGACGGCGGGGGGCGGCCACACGAGAAGGGGACCTGGACGATGAACGCCGTGCTCACCGGGACGGACGAGGCGCACCGGACCGAGCTCACGGTGACGGTGGCGCCCACGTCCACGAAGCCGCTGGACGCCACCGCTGCCGAGCTCCGGCCGGTCGGTGAGCCGGTGACGACGCCGTCGGGTCGTGCGGCCAGCTTCTCCGCGGCCCCCGCGGAGTCGGGGTCGTGGTCCCGCACCGTGACCGTGCCCGCGCTCAAGGGGAGGAACCCGGCGGTCGAGCTGGTCGTCTATGGCTTCGGTCGCACCACCCCGCCGGAGTGGGTCACCGAGCAGGCGCTGCTGGCCGCAGCCGACCGGCTGGCGGAGGGGCGCTAGCCGGGTCCCGGCCGGTGGGGCGGGCTGCGAGGATGGGGGCCATGACCACGGTCGTCCCCACCACGCCGCCCGCCCTGCCGGGCTTCGCCCACGTCTACTCGGGCAAGGTCCGTGAGCTCTACGCGCCGGTCGACCCCGCCACCGGGGAGCCCCGCGAGGACCAGCTGCTGCTCGTGGCCTCCGACCGGATCTCGGCCTACGACTTCATCCTCGACACCGAGATCCCCGACAAGGGTGCGGTGCTGACCCAGCTGTCGCTGTGGTGGTTCGAGCAGCTCGCCGACATCCTGCCCAACCACGTCATCTCCACCGACGTGCCGGCCGCGGTCGCCGGCCGGGCGGTGCTGGTGCGCCGGCTGCAGATGGTCCCGGTGGAGTGCATCGGCCGGGCCTACCTCACCGGCAGCGGTCTGGCGGAGTACCGCCAGACCTCCTCGGTCTGCGGGGTCCCCCTGCCGGCAGGGCTGGAGGACGGATCGAAGCTGCCGGAGCCGATCTTCACGCCGACGACCAAGGCGCCGGTGGGCGAGCACGACCAGCCGATGACCTACGCGCAGGTCGAGGCGGAGCTGGGGGACGACCTGGCCTCCCGGGTGCGTGACCTGACCACCGCGATCCTGGCGCGCGGCAACGCGGTGGCGGCGGAGCGCGGGATACTCCTGGCCGACACCAAGGTGGAGTTCGGGCTGGACCCGGCCGCCGCGGACGAGGCCGGCCGGCCGGGCATCGTCCTGGCCGACGAGGTGCTCACCCCCGACTCCTCGCGCTTCTGGCCGGCCGACCAGTGGCAGCCGGGCCGGGCGCAGCCGTCCTACGACAAGCAGTTCGTCCGCGACTGGCTGACCTCCCCCGCCAGCGGCTGGGACCGCCACTCCGGCGAGGCCCCGCCGCCGCTGCCGGAGGCCATCGTCGAGCAGACCCGGGCCAAGTACGTCGAGGCCTACGAGGCGCTGACCGGTCGCCGGTTCGGCTGAGCGGCGAACCCGGTCGACCGCCGGGTGGACGCGCCGTCGGGGCCCCTGACGTCGGCGGATATCCTCGGGGCGACCCCGCACGCCAGGCCCGGCAGGGCCGCGCCCCGAGGAGCACCTCGCATGGGAACCGTCGTCATCGACGTGATGCTGAAGTCCGAGATTCTCGATCCCCAGGGGCAGGCCGTCGCCGGCGCACTCCCGCGGCTCGGGTTCACCCAGTTCACCGACGTCCGCCAGGGCAAGCGGTTCGAGCTGACCGTCGACGGTGAGGTGACCGAGGAGGTCCTCGCCGCGGCCCGTGAGGCGGCCGAGAAGCTGCTGTCCAACCCGGTCATCGAGGACGTCGTCCGCGTCGCCGAGCTGACCGACGAGACCGCCGGGCAGCCCGCATGAGGATCGGGGTCGTCACCTTCCCCGGGTCGCTGGACGACCACGACGCGACCCGGGCGATCCGGGTCGCCGGCGGTGAGCCGGTCGCCCTGTGGCACGGCGACGCCGACCTGCACGGCGTCGACGCCGTCGTGCTCCCCGGTGGCTTCTCCTACGGGGACTACCTGCGCTGCGGCGCCATCGCCCGCTTCGCCCCGGTCATGGACGTGCTCGTGCCGGCCGCGAAGGGCGGTCTGCCGGTGCTCGGCATCTGCAACGGCTTCCAGGTGCTGTGCGAGTCGCACCTGCTGCCCGGCGCGCTGATCCGCAACGACCACCGCAAGTTCGTCTGCCGGGACCAGGTGCTGCGGGTCGAGAACACCGCCACCGCCTGGACCTCCGACTTCGAGCAGGGCCAGGAGATCACCATCGTGCTCAAGAACGGCGAGGGCGGCTTCGTGGCCGACCAGCGCACGCTCGACGAGCTCGAGGGTGAGGGCCGGGTGGC
>DASTGV010000018.1:0-16599 GCA_035718765.1 Nocardioidaceae bacterium | reverse complement strand
GGCCCGGGTGAACCGGTCGAACGCCCGGTCCCGGAACTCCGGCGGGAAGCCCGGCCCCTCGTCGCAGACCGCCACCGTGAGCCGGTCGCCCTCGACCCGGGCCTCGACGCGCACCTCCCCGGTCCCGTGCCGCAGGGCGTTGGCGACCAGGTTGGCCACCGCCAGCCCGGTCCAGCGCCGGTCCACGCGCACCGTCACGTCCGGCGCGTCCACCACGACGGCCGCGTCCCGCGGGGCCGCCGAGCGCACCGCGTCGCGCAGCAGGTCCGGCAGGGGGACCTCCTCGCGCCGCGTCGGGCCGGAGCCACGCAGCTCCTCGAGGTCGAGCAGGGCGTTGGCCAGGTCGACCATCCGGTTGACCTGCGCCTGGATCGAGGTGAGCACCTCCGTGGTCTGCTCCGGGGACCGGGGCCGGTGCGCCGCCCACTCCAGCTCGGTGCGCATCAGGGACAGCGGGGTGCGCAGCTCGTGCGAGGCATCGGCGAGGAACTGCCGCTCGCGGACGGCGCCGGCCTCGATGCGGGCCAGCAGGTCGTTGAACGTGTGCCCGAGCCGGGTCAGCTCGTCGTCGCGGCCCTCCGCGACGGGCAGCCGGCGGCCGGTCCCGTCGGAGAGCTCGGCCGCGCGCCGGTAGCGCTCGACCGGGTCGAGGGCGGCGCGCGCGGTCCGGTAGCCCACGAACGACGCACCGGCGAGGGTCAGCACGTCGGCGATCGCGAGCTGGAGCAGCAGCTCCCGCAGCGCCTCGTCGTGCTTGTGGCGGCTGATGATCGACGCCACCACGCGGTCGCCGTGCGGCGTGCTCACCACGTGCCCCACCACCCGGTAGGCGTGAGCCGAGGGTGGCAGGAACCGGCCCACGTCGAAGCGGCTCTCACCGGCGCGCGCGTCGGCCAGGGCCTCGGCGTCGAGCAGCGGCGGGATCGTGCGGTTGCCGTCCACGACCCGGCCCCGAGCGTCGTACACCTGGAAGGTCTCGCCGGGGGTGTCGCCGGGCGGCTCCTGGCCCGCCCGGACCGCGCGCTCGACGACCTGCCGGTAGGCGGCGAGGTCCTGGTCGAGCTGGCGGTCGAGCGCGTAGGACACCCGCCAGTACACGAACGCCGCGGCCACCACGAGCACGACGGTCATCGCCGCGGCGACGGCCACGACGAGCCGGGTGACGATCGGCCGGTCGCCGACCAGCCGCTGCCAGAGGGTCAATCGCCGGTCTCCAGGCGGTGGCCCGCCCGGCGCGGCGTCTCGACCCTCCGGACCCTTCGAGCGGGGCTCGTCGTCGACCGCCACCACGCGCACGCCCCCAGCGTAGGTGCGGGAGTGACGCGAGCCGTCATGGTTCCGTCACGTTCCGTTCGTACGGTCTTCATTACCTGTTGACCGAAAGGACCGTTTTGAGCACCTCGGACCTGCTGGGCACCGTGGGCCGGCTCGGCCTCGACGTGCTGTCGATGCTGCTGCTCGTCGGCTGGCTCTACCGCCGGCGGCTGGCCGCCCCGGAGATGGCGCTGGTGTTCACCGCGCTCAACATCGGCCTGTTCGCGGCCGTCACCTCCATCGGCGCCGGGCACTTCCCCACCGGCATCGGCTTCGGGCTCTTCGGCCTGCTGAGCCTGGTGCGGCTGCGCAGCGCCGCGTTCACCCTCAAGGACGTGGCCTACACGTTCGTGGCGCTGGTGCTCGCCCTGGTCAACGGGCTGCCGGGCCGCGACCTGGTCATGGTGGTCGGGCTCGACCTGCTGCTGCTGGTGGCGATCTGGGTGGTCGACGAGACGCGGTCCCGCACCCCCACGACGCGGCTCATGATGGTCACCCTCGACATCGCGGTCACCGACCTGGGCGCGGCCTTCGAGGCGGTACGCCGCAGGGTGGCCGTCGAGCCGCTGAGCGTCGTGGTGGAGGACGTCGACCTGGTCCGCGAGACGACCCGGGTGGCCGTGCGCTACGCGGTCCCGGACGCGCCGTACACCTGGCCGGAGACCGTCGTCGAGGAGGAGGCCGAGGTTGTTCGCTGACGCCCTCCCGCTCGACCTGTCGGCCCGGCGGCCCGTGTCGCTCGCCGAGGTGATGCTCGACGCACCGCAGCTGACCCGGGTCGACCGCAAGTACCTGGTCGGGAGGTCCACCGCCCAGGCGTTCCTCGACGACCTGCCGGCGGCGTACCGCGTGCTGAGCATCGCCGGCCGCACGTCCACGAGCTACCGCAGCACCTACTTCGACACCGCCGACCTGGCCTCCGCCCGGGCGCACGTGCAGCAGCGCCGGCGCCGCTGGAAGGCCCGCAGCCGGCTGTACGTCGAGGACGCCCTGTGCCGCATCGAGGTGAAGGCCCGCGACGGCCGCGGGGTCACCGCGAAGACCGTCGCGGAGGCCGACCCGGCGGGCTACGGCGTGCTCGACGAGACCGGCGCCGAGTTCGTCCGCGCCACCCTCGCGGCCCACGACCTCACCGCCGACGTGGTGTCCCTGCGCCCGACGATGGAGGTCGGCTACCGCCGCACCACCCTGGCCGACACCGCCGACGAGCGGTGCCGGGTCACCGTCGACTGGAAGGTCGAGTGCAGCCTCGACGGCGAGCGGGTCTGGCTCGACCACGACTACGTGCTGGTCGAGACGAAGGGCGGGCTGCGGCCCAGCGTGGCCGACCGGCTGCTGACCGGGATGGGCGTGCGGCCGCGGTCCTTCAGCAAGTACGTCGCGGCCGCCTCCCTGATCCGCGACGACCTGCCCGACAACGACGTCCGCCGGCTGCACGGCCGCGAGCTGCACCTGGAGAGCGCATGAGGTCGATCCCCCGCCGCTACCTCGTCGTCCTCGTGGTGGCGGTGGTCGCCGCGCTGCTCGGTACCGTCGGTCCGACGGCCCTCGGTCTGAACGGCTCGGCCAAGGACCGCATCGCGGCCGACCCGCCGCCGACGCTGTTCCCCGACACGACGGTGGCCCCGCTGGGGAGGCAGGTCGACGCCCAGTCGGCGAGGGCGCACACGCTCATGCAGCAGTGGTGGCAGGGCCCGGGGCAGGACCACGCGGCCCACGACGCGGCCTTCACCGCCTGGCTCGAGCAGACCCTGCCCGGACCGCCCGCGCAGCAGCAGCGGACCTCCGAGGTCGACGACGTCGTCGCGCTGGCCCGCACGCGCACCCCGGCCGGCGTACGCGCCTCGACCTGGCTGGAGACCTACGGCAAGAAGGACGTGTGGAAGCTCTACGCGCACGACCAGGCCGAGGTGCTGCCGGCCGCGCAGGGCGACGCGCGCAAGCAGACCGTCAAGGACATGCTGAAGCTCTCCAAGACCGTCGCCGACACGCTCGGCACGAGGTACCAGCAGTCGGCGCCCTACGTGCTGCACCCGTCGCTGCGTCCCGACCACGTGGTGGCCGCCGGCCAGGTCTGCCCGTGCTCCTACCCCTCACGGCACGCGGCCGCGGGCGCCGCGGCCACCACGTACCTCTCCACTCTCGACCCGCACCGCGGCGGCGAGTACCGCTGGATGCAGTCGGAGGTCGACTACTCCCGCGTCTACATGGCCGGCCACACCGTCAGCGACGTGACCGGCGGGGCGCTGCTCGGCGACATGATCGGGGAGTACTTCGCGGTGACGCGCGGCGCCTGAGGCCCGGCACGCTCTCTACCCTGGGCAGGTGAAGCCCTTCCTGCTGCTGGCCACGCGCGCCGAGGACGCCGCGGCCGACAACGAGTACGACGCGTTCCTGCGCTTCACCGGGCTCGAGGAGTCGGGCCTGCGCCGCTGGCGGCTGGAGCGCGACCCGCTCGGCCCGGTCGACCTCGACGCCTGGTCGGGGATCCTGTTCGGCGGCGGGCCGTTCAACTCCAGCGACCCCGACGACCTCAAGTCCCCGGCCCAGCACCGGGTGGAGGCCGAGCTCCGGGCGCTGCTCGACCTCGTCATCGCGCGCGACTACCCGCTGCTGGGTGCCTGCTACGGCATCGGCGTGATCGGCACCCACCAGGGCGGCATCGTGGACCGGACCTACAGCGAGCCGATCGGCCGCGTCCCGGTGACCCTGACCGAGGCCGGCTGCGCCGACCCGCTGCTGGCCGACCTGTCCCCGACGTTCGAGGCGTTCGTGGGCCACAAGGAGGCGATCCGCGAGCTGCCGGCGCACGCCGTGCGCCTGGCCTCCTCCCCCGCCTGCCCGGTGCAGGCCTTCCGGGTCGGCCGCAACGTCTACGCCACGCAGTTCCACCCCGAGCTCGACATCCACGGTCTCTGCACCCGCATCGACGTCTACAAGCACGCCGGCTACTTCGAGCCGGACCAGGCCGAGTCGGTCAAGGCGATGGCCCGCGCGGGCCACGTGTTCGAGCCGCCGAGGATCCTGGCCCGCTTCGTGCAGCGCTACGCGACCGGCTGACCTCTCCGTTCGGGCCGTGGCGGACGCGCCGGTGCGGTGGCAGGGTCTGGTCCATGACAGCGACGACTGCGACCGACACCTACCGCGCCGCCCGCGACCTGCTGCTCGACCTGCGCGAGGACCCGGACCGCGCGCACGCGGAGTTCTCGTGGCCCGACGTCGGTGACCGGTTCAACTGGGCGGTGGACTGGTTCGACGCCGTCGCCCGCGGCAACGACAAGCCCGCCCTGGTCATCGTGGAGGAGGACGGTACGTCGACCGAGCGGAGCTTCGACGAGATGGCGACCGCCTCGGACCGGGTGGCCGCCTGGCTCGCACAGCAGGGCGTGGCGCGGGGCGACGCGGTGATCGTGATGCTCGGCAACCAGGTCGAGCTGTGGGAGACGATGCTCGCGATCATGAAGCTCGGCGCGGTGATCATGCCGACGACCACCGCGGCCGGGCCCGCCGACCTCGCCGACCGGATCGAGCGCGGCGGCGCGCGGTTCGTGGTCTGCAACCCGTCCGACTCCGCGAAGTACGAGCAGGTGCCCGGGGACTACCGGGTGCTCACCACCGAGGAGCTGCACGCGGCCTACGACCTGGACGTGCCGGCCGCCGAGCACCCGGGCACCGCACCCTCGGACCGGCTGCTGCTCTACTTCACCTCCGGCACCACCTCGAAGCCGAAGCTCGTCGAGCACACGCAGGTGTCCTACCCGGTGGGGCACCTGGCGACGATGTACTGGCTGGGCCTGCGCCCCGGCGACGTGCACCTCAACATCTCCTCGCCGGGCTGGGCCAAGCACGCGTGGTCGTGCTTCTTCGCGCCCTGGATCGCGGAGGCGACGGTCTTCCTGTTCAACTACGCCCGCTTCGACCCGGGCGCCCTGCTCGCCCAGCTGCGGCAGCGGGAGGTGACGACGTTCTGCGCGCCTCCGACGGTGTGGCGGATGCTCATCACGTCCGACCTGTCCGGAGGCCCCGGCACGCTGCGGGAGGTGGTCGCCGCCGGCGAGCCGCTCAACCCCGAGGTCATCGAGCAGGTGAAGGCCCAGTGGGGGCTGACGATCCGCGACGGCTACGGGCAGACGGAGACCTGCGCCCAGGTCGGCAACACCCCGGGCACACGGGTGAAGCCGGGCTCGATGGGCAAGCCGCTGCCCGGCCTGCCCGTCGTGCTCGTCGACCCGGTCACGGCGCAGAAGGTCGAGGGCGTGGGTGAGGGCGAGATCTGCCTGGACCTCGTCGCGCACCCGCTGTCCCTGATGACCGCCTACCAGGGCGACGACCAGCGCAACGCCAAGGCGATGGCCGGCGGTTTCTACCACACCGGGGACGTGGCGAGCCGCGACGAGGCGGGCTACATCACCTACATCGGCCGCACCGACGACGTGTTCAAGGCCAGCGACTACAAGATCAGCCCGTTCGAGCTGGAGTCGGTGCTGATCGAGCACCCGGCGGTCGCCGAGGCGGCGGTGGTGCCGGCGCCGGACCCGGTGCGGCACGCGGTCCCCAAGGCCTACATCGCCCTCGCCCCCGGCTACGAGCCGACCGAGCAGACGGCGTACGAGATCCTGAAGTACGCGCGCGAGCACCTGGCGCCGTACCTCCGGGTCCGCCGGCTGGAGTTCTTCGACCTGCCGAAGACGATCAGCGGGAAGATACGCCGGGTGGAGCTGCGCGGCCGCGAGGGCGAGCTCGCCTCGGGCGCCGCCCAGTTCGAGGACGGCACCCGGGAGTGGAAGGACGAGGACTTCCCCGGGCTGCGCGGCAGCTGACCTCACCTGACGGGTTTCGGGGGTGTCCGTCCCTATGGTGGGGACATGTCCGACACGACCTCGCCCGGCCCCGTCACCGACCTCGTCCTGGAGGGAGGTGGGGTCAAGGGCGTCGCGCTGGCCGGCGCGCTGCAGCCCTTCGGCGACGCCGGCTACTCCTTCGCCCGCATCGGCGGGACCTCCGCCGGGGCGATCGTCGGGGCCGTCCTCGCCGCGCTCCAGCAGCGCGGCGAGCCGGTCAGCCGCCTCGAGGACGTCTCCCGCACCCTCGACTTCTCCAAGTTCCCGGACCGCGGGTTCCCGGGCCGGCACCTCGGTCCGCTCGGCTTCCTCGGCGACGGGCTGTCCGTGCTGCTCGAGGACGGCGCCTACGAGGGCGACTACCTGCGCCGGTGGCTCGGCGGGGTGCTCGGCGACCTGGGCGTGGAGACGTTCGGCGACCTGCGCACCGACGACCCGGGCGACGACGGCAGCATCCACGCGCGCTACCGGCTGACCGTCACCGCCACCGACCTCTCGCGCCGGCGCCTGGTCTACCTGCCCTGGCAGTACGACGAGTACGCCCGCGACCCGGACGAGCAGCCGGTGGTCGACGCGGTGCGCGCGTCGGCGTCGATCCCCTACTTCTTCGAGCCGGTGACCCTCTCCGGCCCGCGCGGCACCTCGACCCTGGTGGACGGCGCGCTGGTGTCGAACTACCCGATCTCGATGTTCGACCGTGACGACGGACGGCCGGCCCGCTGGCCGACGATCGGCATCCGGCTCAGCGCCCCCTCCCCCGAGACCGGCGACGTGCACCGCGTGCGGGGACCGGTCCCGCTGGGCATCTCGTTGGTGCAGACCGCGATCGAGGCCTGCCAGGCCGAGCACGTCCTGCAGCCGTGCAACGTCGCCCGCAGCGTCGCCGTCGACACGTCCGGGGTCAGCCCCATCGACTTCGACATCAGCGACGAGCAGCGGGCCGCCCTCGAGCAGGCCGGGAGCACCGCGGCCCAGAAGTTCCTGGCGACGTGGGACTACGACGAGTGGCTCCGCCGCTGCCGTCCCGGTCCCCCCGCGGCGCGGGGCTCAGCCGGCTGACGCGGGCTGGAGGGACTCCACCCCGGCGTGCGTCCGCGGGCCCGTGGTGGGTGCGTCCAGGTCCCGGCCCCGGGTCTCGGGCAGGAACCGCGCGGACGCCAGGCTGACCGCCGCCACGAGCACGTTGTAGGCCGCCACCAGCCAGAGGCTGCCGCCGCCCCTGGCGACCAGCAAGGCGGCGATGAGCGGCGTGAGGCCGGAGGCCACGACGCCGGAGACCTGGTAGAGCGTGCTCAGCGCGGTGTAGCGGTAGCGGGTGTCGAACAGCTCGGACCAGAAGGCCGCGAGCGGGCCGTACACCGTGCCGTAGAGCACGCCGAGGCCGGCGAGGAACACGGCGAAGACCGCGACCGGGTTCGCCGACTGCACCAGCGCGGCCACCGGGAACGCGACGGCCAGCGCGAGCCAGGCGCCGACGCGGAAGACCGGCTTGCGACCCACGCGGTCCGACAGTGCGCCGGTGAGCGGCACCAGCAGCACGCCGAGCGCAGCGCCGGCCATCACGCCGCCCAGGGCCAGGGACCTGGGCAGCTCGAGGTTGGTCACGACGTAGGCGAGCAGGTAGACCGAGAAGAAGTTGAACGTGAAGCCCTCGATGAACCGGGTGCCCATGCCGAGCAGCAGCCGTCTCGGCTGGGCGGCGACCAGGTCGCGCAGCGGGATCCGCGAGACCTCCTTGCGCTCCTGGACCCGGGCGAAGGCAGGGGTCTCCATCACCGAGAGCCGGATGTAGGCACCGACCGCGAGGAGCACGACGCTGGCCAGGAAGCAGGCGCGCCAGCCCCAGCCGAGGAACGCGTCGTCGGGCAGCAGGCTGGCCAGCGAGAACGCGCCGCTGGCGAGCAGCAGGCCGCCGGGGACGCCGATGTGCGCGAAGCTGCCGAGGAAGCCGCGCCGCTCGGCGGGTGCGTACTCGACCGCGAGCAGCACGGCGCCGCCGTACTCCCCGCCGACGCCGATGCCCTGGAGCACCCGCAGCGTGACGAGCAGCACCGGCGCCCACCAGCCGATCGCGTCGTACGACGGCAGCAGCCCGATCGCCGCGGTGCCGACGCCCATGATCAGCAGCGTGAGCAGCAGCATCTTCTTGCGGCCGACGCGGTCGCCGAAGTGGCCGAAGAAGAAGCCGCCGACGGGGCGGGCCAGGAAGCCGACCGCGAACGTGCCGAACGCCGCGAACTGCGCGGCGGGACCGTCGAGGCCGTTGAAGAACAGCTTGTCGAAGACCAGGCCGGCGGCGGTGCCGTAGAGGAAGAAGTCGTACCACTCGATGGTGGCGCCGACGGCGGACGCCATCGCGACGCGTCGCGGGGACGGCGGCACGGGCGGTTCGGACAGGGCGGTGGTGCGGGACATCGGGGAACCTCTCGGTGGCAGGGGCTAGGTCGTGTCTGGACTTGACGGGGTCATGGCGGGCGTGGCATCCGCGCCCGATCCGGCAAGGCCGAGGCGCGAGAGCGCAGCGGGCTGGGCCGAGTGGCGAGGTCGCAGCCGGGCGGGATGCGGGGCCGCGAGGGCGACCGCAGCATTGACAGACACGGCCTAGGCGCTCTGGCTGATCGAGCCGAAACCGCTGCGGTGGAAGACGAGCGGCTGGGAGGTGTCGGCGTGCTCGACGGCGTGCACGCGGAGCAGCACGATGAGGTGGTCGCCCGCCTCCACCTCCTCGTGGATCGTGCAGTCGAACCGGGCGAGACCGTCGTCGAGCGTGAGGGCTCCGTCGTCGGTGGTGGTCACCGACAGGTCGTCGAAGCGGTGCTCGACCGGACCCGCGAGCCGGCGGCAGGCCACGTCGTGGTGGTCGGCCAGCACCGTCACGCCGAGGTGGCGGGCCTGGCGCAGGGTGGGCCAGGTCTTGGACGTGTTCGCCACGGAGAACGACACCAGCGGCGGGTCCAGGCTGACCGAGGTGAACGAGCTGGCCGCCAGGCCGACACTGGCGCCGTCGACCTGGGCCGCGACCGCGACCACGCCGCTCGGGAACACGCCGAACACCTCGCGCAGTCGCTGGGGGTCGAGGTCCTGGTTGGTGGGGAGGGCTCGGATCGTCATGCTTCGGCTCCTGTCGTGCGGGCTGGAAGTGGCCCGAGGTGGGCATGGACGAGCGGCCGCGACCGGGCCAGCCACGCGTCGTACGGCTCGGGGCGGTCGTGCTCGCGGTCGAGCACGTAGAGCGCGGGCGTCGGGACGCTGGCGCCGAGCTCGACCAGCAGCGGACGCAGATGCAGCTCGGGGGCGAGCGCGTGGTGGGGAGCGGCTCCGAGCATCAGCGGAACGGCGACGCCCCGGAGGCCGACGCCGCCGGCGAACCGGTCCAGGAAGAGCTTCAGCAGCCCCGTGTAGGTGGCCTTGTACGTCGGGCTCGCCACCACAACGAGGTCGGCGGCACCCACCTGGTCGACCAGGGCGGCGACCGCCGGGTCCTGCCAGTCGAGCAGTGCGGCGCCGAGGGTCGCGAGGTCGACCTCGAGGTCGGGCTCGGTGTCGGTCAGTCCCCGGACCACGGTGGTGGCGGCGGCCAGGGTGCGCGAGCCCGGCTTCGGATTGCCGACCACGACTGCCGTGCGCGCGCTCATCGGGCGCTGCCACGGGCCGCGAACGGCACCGACTGCGACGTCCGACGGACGGGCGCGGGGTGCTCCCAGCGACCCCGTTCGGCCAGGATCGGGAGGACCCCCTCGCCGAACCAGTAGGCGTTCTCCAGGTGCGGGTAGCCGGACAGGATGAACTCGTCGATGCCGAGTCCGGCGTACTCCTCGATCCGGTCGGCCACCTGCTCGTGGCTGCCCACCAGGGCCGTGCCCGCGCCGCCGCGGACGAGACCGACGCCGGCCCAGACGTTGGGGTAGATCTCGAGGCCGTCCTTGCTGCCCCGATGGAGCTCGAGCATCCGGCGCTGTCCCTCGGACTCGCTGCGCTTCAGGCCCTGCTGGACTTTCTCGATCGCGTCGGGGTCGATGCCGGCCAGCAGCCGGTCGGCCTCCGCCCACGCCTCGTCGGCGGTGTCGCGGGTGATCGTGTGCATCCTGATGCCGAAGCGGACCTGGCGGCCCTCGTCGGCGGCGAGCTTTCGGATCCAGTCGATCTTGTCGCGCACCGCAGCCGGGGGCTCGCCCCAGGTCAAGTAGACGTCGGCGTGCCCGGCGGCCACGGAGCCCGCGGCAGGAGACGAGCCGCCGAAGTAGATCTCGGGCACCGGGTCGGGGATCTGGTCGAGCGTGGCGTCCTCCACCTGGAGGTGCTCGCCGTGGAAGGTGACGGTCTCGCCGCGCCAGAGCGCCCGGACGACGTGCAGGAACTCCGCGCAGCGGGCGTAGCGGGCGTCCTTGTCGAGGAAGTCGCCGAACATCCGTTGCTCGTGGCTCTCACCGCCGGTCACCACGTTCAGCAGCAGGCGGCCGCCGGTGAGGTTCTGGAAGGTGCCGGCCATCTGGGCGGCGAGGAACGGCGAGGTCAGGCCGGGGCGGAAGGCGACCAGGAACTTCAGCCGCTCGGAGACCTGGCTGAGCATCGCGGTCGAGAGCCAGGCGTCTTCGCACCAGGCGCCGGTCGGCGTCAGGGCCGCCTCGAAGCCGACGTCCTCCGCGGCCCGGGCGATCTGCCCGAGGTAGGAGACGCTCGCCGGGCGACCTGCCGGACCGGCGACGACGCCGTGGCCGCCGCCGACCACGTGGCGCCCGTCGCCGCCGTTGGTGGGCAGGAACCAGTGGAACTTCAGCGTCATGATGTCCTCTCGACCCGGGTGATATGTCTACTAAGTTGCTAGACTAAAGGCGCACATGCAAGGCCGAACGGGGCATCCGGTCGCTGGAACGGTCGACGGGGTGAACGGCAGGACCTTGCACCCACCCCAAGCTCGACCCGCATCAAGGAGCCGCCGTGCGCATCGAGCAGCTGGAGTACCTCGCCGCGGTCACGCAGCACGGCTCGCTGCGCCGGGCCAGCGAGTCCCTGCACCTCTCCCAGCCGGCCCTGAGCGAGGCGGTCGGCAAGCTGGAGCGGGAGCTCGGTGTCACGCTGCTGGACCGGCGCCGCTCCGGCGCGCGGATCAGCCGGCAGGGCCAGGACCTGCTCCCCTACATGACCGAGGTGCTCGACGCGGTCGACCGGCTGCGCCAGGCCGCGGGCGACCAGACCCTGGTCTCGCGCAACCTGCGCGTCGGCACCGTGAACGCGGCGAGCTCCAGCCTGCTGGTGCCGGCGGTCCGGGACTTCCGACGCAGCCACCCCGGCACCGGGGTGGAGGTGCTGAGCACCCAGCAGTCCGAGATCTACCTGGGCCTCGCCGAGGGGTCCCTCGACCTCGGGCTGGTGAACGTGCTGCCGGGCGACGACGTCCCCCCGCACCTGGCCTCGCGCGAGCTCGTGCACGGACATCCGGTCGTCTGCCTGCGCACCGACCACCCGCTCGCGGCGCACGAGACCGTGACCGTGGACGAGCTGCGCGAGGAGCCGTTCATCCTGATGCGGTCCGGCTACCTGATGCACCGGTTCACGCACCGGCTCTTCGACGGCCGCACCCCGGCGACGTCGTTCTCCACCGACGGGGCCGAGATGGGCAAGCTCATGGTCGCCCAGGGACTGGGGATCACCGTGCTGCCCGACTACAGCATCGACGGCGACCCGCTCTGCACGGCCGGGCTCGTCACCCACCGGCCCATCGCCGGGGACGACACCCCGGTGCGCCTGCTGATGGTGACGCGGGACCTGCCGGTCGTCCCACCGACACTCCGCGCGCTGCAGACCGCCCTGCTGGCGAAGGGTCGCGCCTACCGGCCGAGGCACCCCCGGTAGCACATCACCGACGTGACCGGGCCCACCTCTCAAATAGTAGTGATTGAGTTGACTTAGTAGACCAAACCTCCGCAGGCTGGAGTCATGAGCGCACTCGCACCGCCCCCACCGGCGGCCGTCCCGGTCGGGCCGGGCGCGGGCCGCACCGGTCCCCGGCCCACCGGCGGCTCCGCCGCCCCACGTCCCGCCGCCCGTCGGCGCGGAGTCCGGCTCGGCTGGCTCCGCCGCTGGGTCAGCCCCGTCGTCATCGTCCTCGTCTGGCAGCTGCTCAGCTCCGCCGGCGTGATCCCCGAGCAGAAGATCGCCTCGCCGCTGCAGGTCCTCGCCACCGCGCGTGACCTGGTGGCGGACGGCACGCTCGGGAGCGCCACCCTGGTCTCGGTCCAGCGGGTCGGGCTCGGCTTCGCGGTCGGCGCCGCCATCGGCGTCACCCTCGCGGTCGCGGCCGGGCTGAGCCGCCTGGGCGAGGACGCCGTGGACCCGCCCATGCAGATGCTGCGGACCCTCCCCCACTTCGGCCTGATCCCGCTGTTCATCGTGTGGATGGGCCTCGGCGAGACGCCGAAGATCGCGCTGGTCGCGATGGGCGTGATGTTCCCGCTGTACCTCAACACGTTCGCCGGGATCCGCAGCATCGACCGCAGGTTCCTCGAGGCGGCCACCACGCTGCACCTCACCCGGTGGCAGCGCATCCGCCACGTCGTCGTACCGGGCGCCGTCCCGCAGGCGCTGGTGGGCCTGCGGCAGAGCCTCGGTGTCGCCTGGCTCTCGCTGATCGTCGCGGAGACCGTCAGCGCCTCCTCGGGGCTCGGCTACATGATCAACCACGCCCGCGAGTTCCTGCAGACCGACGTGATCGTCGTCGGGCTCGCCGTCTACAGCATCCTCGGACTCGTCACCGACGCGATCGTCCGCACCCTCGAGAGGAAGGCCCTGTCATGGCGTCCGTGACCCCGACCCAGAGCCCGACCCAGGGCCCGACCCACGGCCCGACCCACGGCACCGTCGCGCGCGTGCGCGACCACCACCGCGCGTACGGCGACACCGCCGTCCTGCGCGGCGTCGACCTCGACGTCCGGGCCGGCGAGTTCGTCGCCCTGCTCGGCCGCAGCGGCTCGGGCAAGTCCACCCTGCTGCGCAGCCTGGCCGGTCTCGACCCGGCGCCGGCGTCCGAGGTCTCGGTCGAGGGCCGCACATCCGTGGCGTTCCAGGAGCCGCGGCTGCTGCCGTGGCGCCGGGTCGACGAGAACGTCGGTCTCGCCCTGCTGAACGGCTCCCGCACCCAGGAGCGCGAGCAGCGGGCCGCCACCGCCCTCGAGGAGGTCGGCCTCACCGAGAAGGGCGGCGCATGGCCGCTGTCCCTGTCCGGCGGCCAGGCGCAGCGGGTGTCGCTGGCCCGGGCGCTGGTCAGCGAGCCCGACCTGCTGCTGCTCGACGAGCCGTTCAGCGCCCTCGACGCGCTGACCCGCATCGAGATGCACCGGCTCGTCCTGCAGCTGTGGGCGCGCCACGAGCCGGCGGTCCTGCTCGTCACGCACGACGTCGACGAGGCGCTGATGCTGGCCGACCGGGTGCTCGTCCTCGAGGACGGCCTGCTCGCCCACGAGTGGCCGGTGCCGACACCGCGCCACGCCCGTACTCCCACCCACCCCCACCTGTCCGAGGTGCGCGAGCAGGTGCTCGCCGCCCTCGGCGTCCAGCCCGTCGACCAGAAAGCAGCCGGAGCAGCATGAGCAGACGCACCACCCTGACCCGCAAGGCAGCCGCCCTCGCTCTCGTCCTCACCGGGGCCACCGCCCTGGCCGCGTGCTCGTCCGCCTCGGGCAACGAGGAGGCGGTCCGCAAGGACGGCACCGTCGACCTGTCCAAGGTGACCCTCGAGGTGGGCGACCAGAAGGGCGGCTCCCAGGCCCTCCTGAAGGCCGCCGGCGAGATCGGCAGGACCCCCTACAAGATCGACTGGAAGTCCTTCACGTCCGGGCCACCGCTGCTGGAGGCCCTGAACGCCGGCGCCATCGACCTCGGCGGCGTGGGCAACACCCCGCCGCTGTTCGCGGCCGCCGCCAAGAGCAACCTCGAGGTCGTCTCCGGCGCCACCATGGGCGCGAAGGGCGACGCGATCGTCGTGCCGAAGAGCTCCGACGTCACCTCCGTCGCCGACCTGAAGGGCAAGAAGGTCGCGGTCGCCGAGGGCAGCTCTGCCAACTACAACCTGCTGGCCCAGCTGACCAAGGCCGGCCTGTCCTACGACGACATCTCGGTCCAGAACCTCCAGCCCGCGGACGCGCTCGCGGCGTTCACCGCCGGCCACGTGGACGCCTGGGCGATCTGGGACCCCTACACCTCCCAGGCCGAGCTGGAGGGCAAGGGCCGGATCCTCGTGGACGGTGCGGGGCTCGTGAACGGCATGACGTTCCAGGCCGCCAACCCGGACGCCCTCGACGACAAGGCGACCGCGGCCGCCGTCAAGGACTACCTGGGCCGGATCGCCAAGGCGCAGGTCTGGTCCAACACGCACCGCGACCAGTGGGCGAAGGTCTGGGCGGAGGAGACCGGGCTGTCGCCGAAGGTGACCCGTCGCGCGGTCGACCGACGCGTCGCCAAGCCCGTGCAGATCGGCCCCGACGTGATCGGGTCCGAGCAGAAGATGGCCGACACGTTCGTCGCCAACAAGCTGCTGCCCGGCAAGTTCGACGTCGCCGACTTCTTCACCGACCGGTTCAACTCGTCCGTCCCGAACTCCTGAGGAGCACCGCATGAGCGTCAAGCTGCACTGGTTCCTGCCCACCACGGGTGACGCCCGCGGGCTGGTCGGCGGCGGGCACAGCGTCCCGCAGGGTGTCGGCCGTCCGGTCGACGGGCTGGGCACCGCGAACCACTTCCGTGAGGCCGACATCGACTACCTCGCCTCGATCGCCCGCACCGCCGACCAGCTCGGCTTCGAGGGCGTGCTCACCCCCACCGGGACGTGGTGCGAGGACGCCTGGCTGGTCACGTCGGCGCTGGTCCGCGAGACCCGGAACCTCAAGTTCCTGGTCGCCTTCCGGCCCGGCGTCACCTCCCCCACGCTGTCGGCGCAGATGGCCGCCGCGTTCCAGCGGATCTCCAACGGGCGGCTGCTGCTCAACGTGGTGACAGGTGGCGAGCCGACCGAGCAGAAGCGGTTCGGCGACCACCTCGACCACGCCTCGCGGTACGCCCGCACCGACGAGTTCCTGTCGGTGGTGCGCGGCACCTGGAGCGGCACGCCGTACGACTTCGCCGGCGAGCACTACCAGGTCGAGGGCGCCACGATCCGCGGCACGATCGACCCCCTGCCGGACATCTACTTCGGCGGGTCTTCCGCGCCCGCCGGCCCGGTGGCCGCCAAGCACGCGGACGTGTACCTCACCTGGGGCGAGCCCCCGGCCCAGGTCGCGGAGAAGGTCGCCTGGATCCGCGGGCTGGCCGCCGAGCAGGGCCGGGACATCCGCTTCGGCCTGCGCATCCACACGCTGTCGCGGGACACCAGCGAGCAGGCCTGGCAGCACGCGCAGTGGCTGCTCGACGGTCTCGACCCGGCCACGATCGAGAAGGCGCAGCAGGCGCTGGCCGCCAGCGAGTCCGTGGGCCAGCAGCGGATGCGGGCCCTGCACGGCGGCCGGACGTCGTTCGCGTCCGCGCACGACCTGGAGATCACGCCGAACCTGTGGTCCGGCGTCGGGCTCGTGCGCGGCGGGGCCGGCACCGCGCTGGTCGGCAGCCACCAGGAGGTCGCCGACCGGCTCGAGGAGTACCACGAGATCGGCATCGACGAGTTCATCCTGTCCGGCTACCCGCACGTCGAGGAGGCGTACTGGTTCGCCGAGGGCGTGATGCCGATCCTGCGCGCCAAGGGGATCTACGGCGCCACCTCCGAGGGACGGCGGCTGCGCTCGGCCTGACAGACTCCCGGCCATGAACGGGATGACACCGTGCCCGTGCGGCAGCGGCACGGCGTACGGCGCGTGCTGCGGCCCGCTCCACGACGGCGCTCCCGCCGCGACGGCCGAGGCGCTGATGCGCTCGCGCTACACGGCCTACGCCCTCGGCCGCACCGACCACGTGTTCCGCACCTGGCACCCCCGGACCCGGCCCGACGACGTGGCGCCGGACCCGGGGGTCACGTGGACCGGGCTGGAGGTGCTGGCGACCGAGGCCGGCGGTCCCGACGACGCGAGCGGCGTCGTGGAGTTCCGGGCCCGCTTCCGGACCGCCGGCGGGCCGCAGGTCCTGCACGAGATGTCGCGGTTCGAGCGGCGCGGCGGCGGCTGGGTCTACGTGGACGGCGACGTGCACGGCTGAGCGTGGCTCCGGTGACCTGACGGGCGGCTGCGGGATGCGTCCACACCAGAGAGGCCATTGACGCAGGAGACCGCGCCGGAGGACGTTGGCAGAGGGCTTCTCCCGCCGTCAGCGGCCGGACCCAGGTGAGGCGACATGCTGCACACGAAGGCCCCGGCGCCCGCTCCCCCACGCACCGCGCACCCGGTCCGCGAGATCGCGGTCTTCCTCGGCATCACCTACGGGCTGGCCCTCGCGATCGCCCTCGCCCTGCCGCACGCGGGGCTCG
>DASTGV010000017.1:0-14995 GCA_035718765.1 Nocardioidaceae bacterium | reverse complement strand
ACCGCCGAGTTCGGCAGCAAGGAGCCGCTCCAGACCCACGCCTGGATGATCGCCGTGCACGGCGACCTCGCCGTGGCGGCCTTCGTGGACGTCGGTGCGTCCGGCTCCGGCACCGCCGGCCCGCTGCTGGACCGGTTCCTGCGCGGCGCCTCCTGAGCGGGGGCGCCAGTTTCCCAGGGGCCCCTGGGAAACCGGCACACCTCTGCCGAAACAACGCCAGGGGTGTGCCAGTTCTCCTAGGGCTGTCCGGCGGGCCGGACCCGCCCCGCCGGTCAGCCGATCTTGACGACCTGGGTGCCGCCGGCGAAGTTGTCGTGCCAGCCCTGGCGGGTCGGGGAGCTGTTGATCGTCACCGCGATCACGATGACGATTGCCAGCTCGGCCAGCCCGCCGATGATCCCGCCGATGATCGGGATGACGCCGAGGATGCCGAGGGCGACCCAGGCGTTGCGCTTGAGGGCCTCCTGGGTGTTCGGGGTCGACCCGCCGGGTCCCTGGGTCCGCAGCTTGAGCAGCATCTTGCCGATCGTCTGGCCGTTGCGGGACTCCATCAGCGTGAAGTAGCCGAGGTAGAGCACGGCCGTGATCACCGAGGAGACCGCGCCCGCGGCGAAGGTGCGTCCCGTCCCGAACCCGAAGCCGTTCCCGCCGCTGAGCCCGAACGCGCCGACCACCACGATCGCGGCGATGATCCCGTTGACGATCGCGAGCAGGACGAAGTCGATCAGCCGGGCGAGGAAACGCATCAGCAGGTCGGCCGGCTGCCCGACGCCCGGGGCGGGGGCGCCGTACCCGTAGCCGGGCTGGCTGGGCGGCATGGGTGCCGCCGGGGGCGGCGTGCCCGGAGCGGACTGCTGACCGCCGGGCGGCGGAGGAGGCTGGTAGCCGCTGCCCTCCGGAGGAGGGTTCTGCGTGGAGTCACTCATCGTGGTCCCTCGATTCTCCGCGTGGATGGACGGGCCGGCGGTCGAGCGAACCCCCGGTACTCCGACGCTAGTGAACGTGTGAACGTTTGTCAGGGACGTGCCGGGGAATGTCTTCGTCGAGGTTCCCGGCCACGTCGACCCGGATGTCGTCGTTTCGCGTCGGATGACCGGGCCTGGGTGTTGCCGGTGCCCGGGCGGCCCAGCTGGCTGCCCGGCGACGTGAGGGAGAGCGCGGATGCTCAGGTTCGAGTACGGCGGCCGCAGCCACGCCGGCCTGGTGCGCACCAACAACGAGGACTCCGGCTACGCCGGCCCCTACCTCCAGCTGGTGGCCGACGGGGTCGGCGGGCAGGCGGCCGGCGAGGTCGCGTCCGCGACCGCCGCCTACGTCATGAGCGCGCTGGCCAACCGGTTCGCGGCGACGCCGGGCGCCGACCTGGCCGCGCTGTTCGAGCGGGCGGTGCGGCTCACCCACGAGCAGCTGCGCGAGGGTACGGCGGCCGTGCCGTCGCGCGCGGGCATGGGTACGACGATCACGGCGCTGCTCACCGACGGGGAGCGGGTCGTGCTGGGGCAGATCGGCGACTCGCGGGCCTACCTGATGCGGGACGGCGAGCTGTCCCAGCTCTCGCACGACCAGACCTACGTGCAGATCCTGGTCGACGGCGGCCTGATCAGCCGCGAGGACGCCCGCCGGCACCCGCGCAAGAACGTCGTGCTCCAGGCCCTCGACGGTGAGCACCTCGCCACGCCCGACGTGGTGGCGGTCGACGTACACGTCGGGGACCGGCTGCTGGTCTGCTCCGACGGCCTGACGGACCTGGTCGACGACGCGCAGGTCGCGGCCTGCCTCCGGCTCGACGACCCGGACGACGCGGCCGCGGCCCTGGTGGACGCGGCGCTCGCGGCCGGCGGCCTGGACAACGTGACCTGCGCGGTGGCCGACGTGGTGGACGGACCGCGCCTGGTGCCCGACGGCCTCTGGCTCGGCGCGGCCGGGGACCCCTGGCTGGTCGTGGACCCGGCCGCCGTGCACGCCTGAGCGCACCCCCGGGACACAGCGGAGGGGCGGCCCCGGATGACCGGGACCGCCCCTCCTGCGTGTGCGACGGTCAGGGCTTGGGGTTGCCCTTGACCACCGTGACCGTCCGGGTCGCCGAGCCGGAGGTCACGTGCGCGTCCCCGAGGTAGCGGAGCTCGATGCTCTTCTCCCCGGCGGTGGCGAACGGACCGAGCTGGACGCTGACCGCACCGTCGGTCAGGCTCACCGTCCGCGCGAGAGCACCGTCCACGTAGACCTGCACGGAGCCGGTGGGCGTCACCCCGTCGGCCCGCACCGTGACCTGCGCGGTGACGGTGTCCTTCTTGACCTTGACCGTGTCGGGCGTGACGGTCGCGGCGACCGTCGACGCGGCCTTGGCGACCGTCACCGGCAGCCCGGTGCTCGACGCGTTGTTCTGGTCGTCCCCGAGGTAGCGCACGGTCAGCGCGTGGCTGCCCGGCTCCAGCGCGGTGCCCGGCAGCGTGATGCGGCCGGTGCCCCCGGACAGGGTGGCCGACCCGAGCACGGTCCCACCGTCGAGGACCTGCACCGTGCCGGTCGGGGTGGTGCGTGCCGAGGTGACCTCCACGGAGACCGTGCCCGTGGTTCCGTACGTGAGGTCGCCCGCGGTGGCCCGGACGCTCGTGGCGGAGGCCGTGAACGGCAGCCCGACGTGGGTCCCGCTCGGCGTGGCCACGGCGACGACGGTGTACCGGCCGGCGAGGTCCGCGGGCGCGGTGAACGCGACGTCGGCCGTCCCGTTGCTGACAGGGAACGCACCGACCTTGCGGGTCTCGTCCGCCGAGCGGAGGTAGACCGTCACCGAGGTGTTCTCCGGGCTGCCGAGCGAGGTGAGGTTCAGCTTCGAGAGGCTGAACGCCACCTGGTCCCCGGCTGCGACGCTCGTCGGCAGGCCGCTCTCGGCGACCTGCTGCCGGGCGTAGTCGGGGCCGATGCCTGCGTGGTCCCGGAGGTACTGGATCCACAGGTCGCGGTCGACCAGGCCGGTGTCCTTGCTCGTGCCCTTCGTGAAGGCGGTGAAGTTGTCGCCGCCGGTGCCCAGGAACGAGAAGGTCGAGACCTTGTAGTGCCTGGCCGGGTCGAGCGGTGCCCCGTCGATGACCACCGAGGTGATCCGGGAGCCGACCGGCCTGCTGGCGTCCTGGGTCACCCGGACGTTGTCCGAGAGGCCGAGGGCCAGGAACGGCCGCGACGAGCCCGACGGCTGCCACTGCTGCTCGAGGACGTCCTCGAGCTGGGCTCCCGTGAGGTCGACGGTCCAGATGTTGTTGACGAACGGCAGGACCGAGTTGGCCTCCGCGTAGGTCACCACGCCGTCGGTGTTGGCCGGGTTGCTGCTGGTGTCACCGGCGTAGCGCAGGTCGGCCCGCAGGCCACCCGGGTTGACCACGCCGAGGTCGGCCGTGCCCTGGTCGGCGGGCAGCCCGTCGCGCAGGGCGTTGGCGACCAGGTCGCCGAGCGCCGACTCGGATCCGCGGTCGTCGCGGGTGCCGCCGACCCAGCGGCCGTCGACGTACGAGCCGCCGCTGAAGGCGGTGGTGACGTCCCCGGTGACCGAGCCCACCGGCTGGTTGCCGACCTCGGCCGCCTTGGCGAGCGCGGCGTCCACGATCCGCTTGACCTCCGCCACCCGCGGGTAGGCGGCGACCAGGTCGGCGTCGGCCGTGGTCGTGCGGGCCACGTTGCGGGCCGAGTACGCCGTGACCGCCTTGGTGACCGGGTCGATGGTCAGCTGGACCTGGCCGACGTTGTCGCCGTACTGGCCCGTCTGGATGATCGGGCGGGTCCGGGTGGGGTCACCGGGGACGGGCGCGTCCCAGGTGTACGCCTGGTGCGTGTGGCCGTTGAAGATGACGTCCACCTGCGGGTCGAGGCTCGCCATCTTCGCGAACTCGCCGCCCTTGGCCACCTCGGCCGCGTAGCTGGAGCCCACGCCCTGGGTGGCGCCCGCGTGGAAGCTGGCCATGATCACGTCGGCCTCGCCGTTGGCGGCGTTGCCGTCGCTCAGCTCGCCCGCGACCCGGTTGACCGCGTCGACGGGGTCGCCGAAGTCGAGGTCGCTGATGCCGCCGGGGCTGACCAGTGACCTGGTCTCCTCGGTGACGGCGCCGATCACGGCGACCTTGACGTCGCCCACGTCGTACGTCGCGTACTCCGGCAGCACCGGGTCGTGGGTGCCCTTGGCGTAGACGTTCGCGCCGAGGTAGTCCCACTGGGCGTTGCGCGAGCCCGCGGGGCCGATGACCCGGTCGCGCAGGTCGGCCCAGCCCTTGTCGAACTCGTGGTTGCCCACGGCGGAGGCATCGAGGCCCAGCGCGTTGAACATGTCGATCGTGGGCTGGTCGTTCTGCACCGCCGAGGCGAACTCGGACGCGCCGATCAGGTCGCCGGCTCCGACGAGCAGGGTCTGGTCGGCACCCGCGGTCTCGCCGTCCTTGGTCAGCTTCTCCACCGTGCCGGCCCACTTCACCGTGTTGGAGTTGATCCGGCCGTGGAAGTCGTTGACCGCCAGCAGGTCCAGGTGCAGGGCGGCCGGCGTGGTGTCGGCGTTCAGTCCGACGACCTCGGGGTCGTGGTCGGAGGCCCGGAACTGGTCGGGGCTGTAGAGCTGGGTGGCGTTGTAGTTGGTGCGGCTGTACTCGTACGCCACCGACTCACCGGAGTTGATGCTCCAGACGTCGGCGCCGGCGACCATCTGCCTCGCGGCCGGGTTGGCCAGCACGTGGTCCAGCGAGCCGGACTCACCGCCGAAGCTGTAGGTCCACTCGTTGGTGTCGTCGGAGTTCACGGTCTGGAAGCCGGCGTCCTCGAGGACCTGGATCGGGTCCTCGTGGCTGTAGCTGTTGAAGTCACCGGTCAGGAACACCTTGTCGGTCCCGCGGGAGGCCGCGAAGTCGTTCGCGAACGGCACCAGCGCCTGCGCCTGCGCGACCCGGTCGGGGTTCGCGTTGCCCTGGCCGGTGCCGTCGTCGGTGCCGGAGCCCTTCGACTTGAAGTGGTTCACCACGACCGCGAACGCCTTCGCGTCCGAGGTGCCCTTCGGCTTGAAGGCCTGCGCCAGCGGCTCGCGTGCGTTGCTGAAGGCCGCTGCTCCGGTGAGCACCTTCGACGCGCCCACGAGGGACACGGTGCTCGGGTCGTAGATGAACGCGGTGCGGATGACGTCCTGCTCGCTGACCGGCGGCAGGTCGGCGGCGGCCGGCGAGGGCGCGAACGCCCAGCGCTGGCGACCGGCGGCCGTGTTCAGCGCCGCGACCAGGGTCTTGAGCGCGTCGTCGCGGTCGGTCTCGCCGAGGGCGACCGAGTTCTCGATCTCCTCCAGCGACACGACGTCGGCGCCGAGCTTGTTGATGGCGGCCACGATCTTGGCCTGCTGGCGCGCGAGGTCGTCGGCTTCCGCGGCCCCCCGCGGCCCGGTGGGACCGCAGTCGTTCACGGTGTTGTGGTTGCCGGCGCGGTCGTCGTAGTAGGTGCAGTTATGCCCGGCGGCCGCGTAGTCGACGCCCGTGGTGTTGAAGAAGTTCAGCACGTTGAACGTGGCGAGCCGCAGGTTGCCGCCGACGGCCTCGGGAGCGGCGGTGCGGGTGTTCTCGAACGTGGCGACCCCGGCGCCGTCACCGGTGACCTGCCGCGTGGGCTGGAGCTTCCAGACGTTGTTGCGGAACTCCAGGATCACCGGGGCGTGCAGGGTGGCGCGGGCGCCCACCCGGACCGGGTTGGTCGGGGTCAGCCACGGCAGGGGGGTGCCCTGGTTGGCCGCGCTCAGGAAGTTGATGCTGGCGCCGTCGTCGAGCGTCACGGCCCGAGCGGCGTTGTCGTCCTTGACCGCCTGGATCGCGGCGGTGTCCTGCGCGTCCGCGACCTCGGTGGGCACGATCAGCGGCTTGGTGCCGGTGGCGAGCCCGATCTCGGCGTACTGGTTGGTGCTGTAGGTGTTGGTCACCGTGAAGGTGTCGGTCGGCGCGAGCAGCTCGCCCTCGTGGGCCTCGCGGCCTTCCGACGTCGTCGGGTAGGCGGTGGCCAGCGGGGTGACCGGGGCGGCCGCGGGGCCGGCGACCACGCCGCCGGCGGCGGGGGTGATCTCCGTGGTGCCGTTGAACTCGCTCACCGGGCCGGTCACCTCGACGGCGTCGCCGACGGAGTACGTCGACGCACCCGAGCTGCTGCCGAACACGAAGACCGCGTCCGACGCGCCCGGGGTGGCGTCGGTGGCGCCGCCGGTGCCGGCGGTCTGGATGTACATGCCGTTCAGGCCGCCGGCCGGGTAGGTCGCGGTCACGACGCCCGTGGTGTGCACGGTCTGGCCGACCAGCGGGCTGGCCGCGCCGGTGCCCTGGATCTCGGCGATGGTCTTGTCGACCGGGTCGGAGGGCGGCTGCCCGCCGGCGGGGGCGGCCTTCGGGGTGGGCGCGCCCGCGGTGAAGTCGGCCGCGTTGACGTCGGTGTCGGTGCCGTCGGCGGCCCGGCCCAGCGAGGCGGTGACGCTGTTGCCGCCCTCGTCGGCCGTGGTCTCGAAGGTGTTGCTGGTGCCGTAGCCGAGCAGGTCGACGACCTTCGTGTTGCCGGCGTTGTTGCCGACCGGGAGGTCGGTGGCGGTCAGCGCGGTCCGCTGGTTCGCCAGCACGATGGTGCCCGCGGTGCCTGACGGCCCGAAGGAGCTGGTCACGTCCGGCGTGGGCAGGTCGGCGCCGGCCGGAGCGGTCCCGTTGGCGGCGCCCTGGACCAGGTAGTAGCCGTGCGCCGGCACGCTGCCCGTGAGCGGGACCGTGGTCGACGTACCCGAGGTGCCCGTCGCGGAGCGGTACTGGAGCGACATCGTGGAGACGTCGACCGCGGTGGCGGTCGGGTTGTAGAGCTCGACGTACTTGTTCTTGTACGTCGCGCCGGTGCTCCCGCCGTTGAGGTACACCTCGCTGATCACGAGGTGGCTCGGGGCGGCTGCCGATGCGGGTGCGGTGAGAGCGAGCGGGGTCGCGACGAGCGCCGTGCAGACCGCCGCGACACCTCCTCTGCCCCAACGCCGAGATGACGTGCTGGTCACGCGGTTCTCCTTGGTGCGGGCAGCACGGACTGGCGCCTTGTGGGCAGGGCCGGCTGCGGCCGAGTGTGTCGGGCGGGGAAGAGGGGGTGGTCGACGGTGCGAAGGGCACCGGCTCCCGAGATCACGCGAAACCCCCGGGTGGTAAAGCCGCCGTGACCCTAACCCAGATGCGGACCGGTGGGGAGAGGTAATCGGTCCCGAAATGGTGAAGTTTGGGCGGCGGCTACGGTGGCGCGATGGACCTGCCCCGGATCGGCTCGTTGGAGTCCCTTCCCGCCCTCGAGCACCCGGACCTGCTCGGTGCCCCGGTGGCCCGCGCGCTGGCCGCCTGGGAGCACGCCTCGGAGGTCGCGGTGGTCGAGATCGACCCGGACCTGGCGGACACGGCGGCGATGTCCGAGGCGTACGACGTGTCGCTGACCGCCTCCGCGAACTGCGTGGTGGTGTCCGGTCGGCGCGGCGGTGAGGAGCGGGTCGCGGCGTGCGTGGTGCGCGCCGACACCCGCGCGGACGTGAACAACCTGGTGAAGCGCACCCTCGACGTGCGCAAGGCGTCGTTCCACACGATGGATCGCGCCGTCGAGGAGAGCGGCATGGAGTACGGCGGCATCACGCCGGTCGGCCTGCCGGAGGGCTGGCGGCTGCTCGTCGACGCGGCCTGCGTCGAGATCGACGTCGCGGTGATCGGCAGCGGGGTGCGCCGCTCGAAGCTGCTGCTGCCGGGTCATCGCCTGGCCGACCTCCCCGGTGCCGAGGTGGTCGACTCCCTCGGCCGCTGAGGCTCAGCCGGCGGCGGCGGCGAAGGCGGCGGCCGCGGCGGCCTCCGCCCGGGCCCGGTCGACCGGCACCAGCCCGATGCGGGTACGCCGGTCCAGCAGGTCGTCCGGGTCGAGAGCACCCTCGTGGGTGACGCCCCAGAGCAGCTCGGCCGTGGTGGCGGGGATGCCGTCGGCGACCGGGGCGAGCAGGTCCGCGTCGTCGAGGCCGAGGGACCGGCCGTGCGCGAGGAGCGCGGGCGCCTCGGCGCCGTACCTGCGGACCAGCCGGGCCGGCGCCTCGACCCGGCGCAGCGCCTCCCGCGGGGCGGCGCCCACCAGGGGCAGCCTCCTCGTGCGGCAGGGCCCGGCCCGCAGCGGCGTCCGGGCGAGCACCAGGTCGACGGCGTCCTCGGCCATCCGCCGGTAGGTCGTGAGCTTCCCGCCGACCACCGTCACCACCCCGTCGCGCGAGGCGACCACGGCGTGCCGACGGGACAGGTCGGCGGTGGCGCCGTCGGCGTCGAGGAGCGGCCGCAGCCCGGCGTACGTGCCGACCACGTCCTCGCGCCGCAGCGGCCGCGCGAACGCCGCGCCGACCACGTCGAGGAGGAAGCCGACCTCGGCCTCGCTCGGGACCGGTACGTCGGGCACGTCCCCGTCGACCGGCTCGTCGGTGAGCCCGACGTAGACCAGGCCCGCGGGCCCGTCCGGCTGCGGCAGCGCGAAGACGAACCGGTTGGACTCGCCCGGGACCGGCGCCATCACCGCACTGCCCAGCCCGGCGAAGGTCTCGGCGCGGAGCACCAGGTGGGTGCCGCGGGAGGGGCGGAGACGCACGTCGGGCACGAGCCCGCCGGCCCAGACCCCGGCCGCGTTCACGACCGCCCGGGCCCGGATGGTCGCCGTCGTGCCGGTCAGCTCGTCCCGGACGGTGGCGCCCTCGCCGGTGAGCTCGGTGACCCGGGTGCGGGTCAGGACGCGGGCCCCCTGCGCGGCGGCGGTGCGGGCGATCGCCGTCACCAGCCGGGCGTCGTCCTCGAGCTGCCCGTCCCACGACAGCAGCCCGCCGCGCAGGCCGTCCGCCCGGAGGCCGGGGGCGACGGTCAGGGTCTCCGTGCGGGAGAGCCGCCGCGGCCGGGGCAGCACGTCGCGCGGGGTCCGGGCCGCGGCCCGCAGCAGGTCGCCGGCGGCCAGGCCGGCCCGCGCCGTCCGGGCCTGCGACGCGGTCACCGCCGGGAGCAGCGGGATCAGCATCGGCAGCGGCCGGGTGAGGTGCGGGGCGGTGGTGGTCATCAGCACCCCGCGCTCGACCGCGCTCTCGTGGGCGACGCCGAGCTGGCCGTTGGCGAGGTACCGCAGACCGCCGTGCACCAGCTTGGAGCTCCACCGGGACGTGCCGAACGCCAGGTCGTGAGCGTCGACCGCGACCACGTCGAGCCCGCGGGAGGCGGCGTCGAGCGCCACGCCGGCCCCGGTGACGCCGAGCCCCACCACGAGCAGGTCGACCGTGCGGCCGTCGGTCGCCTCGGAGAGCTCGCGCGCCCGTCGTACGGCGTGCAGGGCGGTGCGGTCCGCGCGGTCGCTCATGCCCGGAGGTACCGCTCGACGAGCGTGCCCAGCTCGGCGTCGAAGGCCGGCTCGTCGAGCCGGTCGTCGGTCATGGTGGGGGCGGAGAGCGCGAACCCGTAGGCCGCGAGCAGCACCGAGCGGGCGAGCAGGACCGGGTCGCCGGCGCGGACGGACCCGTCCTGCTGTCCCTCGGCGACCGTCGCCTCGAGCAGCGCGAGCGCCCCGTCCTGGGTGCGGCCGCGACGGTCGAGGAGGTAGGGCAGCAGCAGCTCGGGGTCGACCTGCACGATCTTGGCGAACAGCCGGTTGCCCCGCAGCGCGGCCACCGCCGACGCGACGCCGCGCGCGAGCCGCTCCAGCGGGCTGCCGTCGCCGACCTCGACGAGCCCGGCCCACTCCCGGGTCATCAGGTCGGCCAGCAGGGTCTGCATGTCGGGCCAGCGACGGTAGATCGTCATCCGCGAGACGCCTGCGCGCCGGGCCACGTCCGTGAGCGTGCTGCGTCGCCAACCCACCGCGAGGATGCTCGCCCGGGCCGCGTCGAGCAGCGCGTCGTCGGGGCGCTCGGCGGCCATCGAGCGGCCCGAGCGGCCCGGGCGGTCCGGGTGGCCGAGACCACCACCCGCCCGGCTGTTACGAAGTGACGCCATATGTCACAGTGTAACCCATGAGCACACCGATGCACTGGGCCCGCTGGGGCGACCCCGCCGCCGAGGCGCCGCTGCCCGAGGCGGCCCGCGGCCTGGTCGAGCTCGCCTTCGGCCCGGCCGAGGAGCACCCCACCGTCCCGCTCGCCGAGGTCCGGCTGCCGGAGCCGGGGCTGGGCGACGAACGGCTCGCCGAGCTGCGTGACCTGCTCGGCGCCACCCACGTGCACACCGACCACGAGAGCAGGGTCCGGCACACCCGCGGCAAGTCCACGACCGACCTGCTGAGGATGCGGGCCGGTGACGGCTCCGACGCCCCGGACGTGGTGGTCCGGCCGGCCGGCCACGACGAGGTGGCGGCCCTGGTCGCCTGGTGCGGCGAGCACCGGGTCGCGCTGGTGCCGTTCGGCGGCGGCACGTCGGTCGTCGGCGGCCTCGCGGTGCTGCGCGACGGGTACGCCGGGGTCGTGTCGCTCGACCTGGCCCGGCTCGACCGGCTGGTCTCGGTCGACCCGGTTTCCGGGACCGCCGTGCTCGAGGCCGGGGTCCTCGGCCCCCGCGCCGAGGAGCTGCTCGGCGAGCACGGCCTGACGCTCGGCCACTTCCCGCAGTCCTTCGAGTACGCCTCGGTCGGCGGCTTCGCGGCGACCCGCTCCAGCGGGCAGGCGTCGTCGGGGTACGGCCGCTTCGACGCCCTCGTGGTCGGCCTGACCGTCGCCACCCCGATCGGCACGCTGGAGCTCGGCCGCGCGCCGGCCACCGCGGCCGGCCCCGACCTGCGCGAGCTCGTGCTCGGCTCCGAGGGCGCGTTCGGCGTGATCACCTCCGTGACGGTGCGCGTGCGTCCGGCCCCGAGCACGAAGGTGTACGACGGCTGGCGGTTCGGCTCGTTCGCCGAGGGCGTCGAGGCCCTGCGCACCCTCGCGCAGACCGGGGCCGCGCCGACCGTGCTGCGGCTCTCCGACGAGAACGAGACGGCGATCAACCTCGCCCGGCCCGACGAGGTAGGCGGCGAGAGCGGCGGCGGCTGCCTGATGGTCACCGGCTACGAGGGCGAGCGCGGGGTCGTCGACCTGGCCCGGGCCACCGCGACGGTCCGGCTCATGGAGGCCGGAGGCACCCGGCTCGGCGAGCAGGCCGGGGAGGCCTGGGCGGCCGGTCGGTTCCAGGGTCCGTACCTGCGCGACGCCATGCTCGACGTCGGCGTCCTCGTGGAGACCCTGGAGACCGCGACGTTCTGGTCCAACCTGCGCACGGTGTACGCCGCGGTGACGGCCGCGCTCACCGAGGCCCTCGACGGCGACTCGCCGCTGGTGCTCTGCCACGTGTCGCACGTGTACGAGACCGGTGCGTCGCTCTACTTCACCGTCGCCGCCAAGCAGCGCGGGGACGGCATCGAGCAGTGGACCCGTGCCAAGGCCGCCGCGTCCGACGCGATCGTGGCGGCCGGCGCGACGATCACCCACCACCACGCGGTCGGGCGGGACCACAAGCCGTGGCTCGCGCGGGAGATCGGCCCCGTCGGCGTCGAGATGCTCCGCGCGGTCAAGCAGCGGCTCGACCCCCGCGGAGTGCTCAACCCGGGCGTGCTCGTCCCCTGACCCGCCGCCGACCCGCCGCGTCCGGTGCGCCGTAGGGTGACCGGGTGCCGACGCATGCCGAGCTCGCCGCCGCCGTCCGCGACGCCTGCCACCTCACCGGCGAGTTCACGCTGCGGTCCGGTGCCACCGCGACGGAGTACTTCGACAAGTTCCGCTTCGAGGCCCGGCCCGACCTGCTCGCCGCCGTGGCGGACGCGCTCGCCCCGCTCGTGCCCGACGGCGTCGAGGTGCTCGCCGGTCTCGAGCTCGGCGGCATCCCGGTCGTGACCGCGCTGTCCCTGCGCACCGGTCTGCCGGCCGCGTTCGTGCGCAAGCAGGCCAAGCCCTACGGCACCCGGAGGCTCGCCGAGGGCGCCGACGTCGACGGCCGGACGGTGCTGGTCGTCGAGGACGTCGCCACCACGGCCGGGCAGATGCTGCTCTCCACCGCCGACCTGCGCGACGCCGGGGCGAAGGTCGAGCACGCGCTGGTGGTCATCGACCGGCTCGCCGGCGGACGCGAGGCGCTGGCCGGCATCGGCGTCGAGCTGCACGCGCTGTTCACCCGCGACGACCTCGGCTGACCCGGCGGCGCAGCCGGGTCAGGGGAGCTGCCAGACGAGGACCTCGGCGGGGGTGGCCGCGGTGAGGCGAGCGGCGCCGTCGCCGGTGAACCGGGCGGCGTCGCCCTCGTCCAGGAGACCGGCGCCCTCCAGGTCGACCGAGCCGCGGGCGACGAAGACGTGCAGCCGCGGCGCGTCCGGGAGCACGACGGACTCCGCGGGCCCGAGCCGGGCGACGTGCAGCGCTGCGCCGCCGGTGTGGATCCCGACCGCCGCGTCCAGGCCGGGGATCCCGGAGGCCAGCGGGGTGAGGCCGTGCGGCTCCACGGTGCCCAGCGCGTACGACGGGGGCAGCCCGCTCTCGTCGGGGAGCACCCACATCTGCACGAACCGCGTCGGCTCCGCGGCCCCCGGGGCGTCGTTGCGCTCGCTGTGCCGCACCCCCGACCCGGCCGAGAGCCGCTGCACCTGACCGGGGCCGACGACGTGCGCGTGCCCCTCGGAGTCCGCGTGCACCAGCGACCCGGACAGCACCCAGGTCACGATCTCGAGGTCGGCGTGCGGGTGCAGGTCGTACCCGTGGCCCGGCGCGACCCGGTCGTCGTTGTGCGCGACCAGCACCGCGTGCCCGACGTTGGCGGGGTCGTAGTGGGTCCCGAACGAGAACGAGTGCCGGGTCGTGACGCCGGGCGCCTCGGTCGTGAAGCGCGAGCCCGCCCGTCGTACGTCGACCACGGACCCAGGCTAGCCACGGCGGGTGAGGGTCACGCCACGTCGTGGGCGACCACCGTCGAGGAGAGCCGGCCGTGCTTGGCGACGTACTGCGCGCGGTCCGCGGCCGCGAACACCCGCGCGGGCGTCAGCGTCGTGCCGTGCCGGACGGTCACCGTCGCCGCGCCCGCCGAGACGCCCGCACCGGAGCCGAACCGCCACGTCCGCTGGCAGAGCCGGTCGGCGATCTCCACGACCGCGACCGGGTCGTGCCCCGTCGCCAGCACCGTGAACTCGTCACCGCCGACGCGGGCCACCAGGGTGCCGGCCAGCCGGCCGAAGGCGGTGTTCAGGGCGCGGGCGACGGACTGGATCAGCTGGTCGCCGGCCAGGTGGCCGAGGGTGTCGTTGACCTGCTTGAGCCGGTTGATGTCGAGCGAGACGACGGTGACGGTGCGGCGGACGCCGGGCGCGACGTCGAACGCCTGGGCCGCCCGCTCGTCGAGAGCGCGACGGTTCAGCAGGCCGGTCAGCGGGTCGCGGTAGGCCAGTGCCTCGAGCGACTCCTCGCGCAGCGAGCGGGAGACGGCGCCGCCGAGGATCGCCATCAGCGCCTCCATGTAGGACATGTCCAGGCTGCCGAAGTCCTCGTGACCCGCGGCGCGGGTGGCGTAGAACTCGCCCCACAGCTGCCCGTCGACGATGATCGGCGAGCCGATCGCGCAGTGCTTGCCCAGCTCCGCGAGCAGCAGCCGCTCCCGCGGGTCGCTGGCCGGGTCGTCGAGCGAGGCCCGCCAGGCCCGCCTCTCCTGGGCGAGGGTGGCGAGGTTCCCGAACTCCTCCATCGCGTAGACCTCGTGGTCCGGCCATCGCTCCTCGGTGGGACCGAGCTCGCCGACGTTGACGATCGTGCGCACCGTCATCGTCCCGGGCTCCAGCCGGCTCACCGAGACGCTGGCGGCGTCGAGCGCCACCCGCGCCTCCTCGGCGGCGATCTCGAGCAGGCGGTACAGCGCCTCCGACCGGCCGAGGGCACGCGCCATGTCCGCGAGGCTGCGGATGCGCGTCTCCTGCACGGCTGGCACCACGAGGTCGCTCCCGGGTCGGTCGGTGGGGCTACCCAGGTGATCGGCAGGTAAAGAGCTCCCCTGGAGCCTCGACCGGCGTTTCTGCACGATCGACACGGACGATGACCCGTTCGGGCCAGGGCCGTGGCGACGGTCGGACGGGCGGGTGATCTGTCAGGGTGTGCCCATGTCTCCTGCGAACGACCTGCCGCGACTCCCGTCCGGCTTCCGCTTCGGCGCCAGCACGGCGTCGTACCAGATCGAGGGCGCCGTCGACGAGGACGGCCGTGGCCCCAGTGTCTGGGACACGTTCTGCGCCCGGCCCGGCACGATCGCCGACGGCAGCAGCGGGGCGGTGGCCTGCGACCACTACCACCGCTACCCCGAGGACGTCGCGCTGATGAAGGACCTCGGCCTCGGCGGCTACCGGCTGTCGGTCGCCTGGCCGCGCATCCAGCCCGAGGGCAGCGGCCGCGCCAACCCCGCGGGGCTCGCGTTCTACGACCGGCTGGTCGACAGCCTGCTCGAGGCGGGCGTGCAGCCGATGGTCACGCTGTTCCACTGGGACCTGCCGCAGGCGCTCGAGGACCGGGGCGGCTGGCTGCAGCGGGACACCACCGAGCGGTTCGCGGAGTACGCCACCCTCGTCGCGCTCCGGCTCGGGGACCGGGTGGAGCACTGGTGCCCGGTCAACGAGCCCAACGTCGTGACGATGCTCGGGCACGCCCTCGGCATCCACGCGCCGGGCAGGCGGCTGATGTTCGACGCGCTGCCGGTCGCGCACCACCTGCTGCTGGGCCACGGCCGTGCGGTGGCGGCGCTGCGGGCCGCCGGGGCGACCAGCGTGGGCTCCGCGAACAACCACGGTCCGGTGCACCCGGCGAGCAGCGACCCGGCCGACGGTGCGGCCGCGGACCTGTACGACGCGCTGTGGAACCGGCTGTTCTCCGACCCGATGCTGCGGGGCCGCTACCCGGACGGCTTCGGCGAGCTGATGCCCGGGCCGGTCGAGGACGACCTGGCCGTGATCTCCGCGCCGCTCGACTTCTACGGGCTGAACTACTACAACC
>DASTGV010000016.1:0-2054 GCA_035718765.1 Nocardioidaceae bacterium | reverse complement strand
CATCCCGGAGGAGTCGAGCAGCCCCCGGGCCAGCCTGGCCTGCTGACCGAGGTCGCCGGAGTCGAGGCGCACCGCGGTCCGGGCGGGATCGAGGCCGAGCTCGTGGGCGACGGCGATCGCATGCCGCACGCCCTGCTCCGTGTCGTAGGTGTCGACGAGGAACACCGTCGCGTCGGGGAAGTCCCGGGCGAACGCGCGGAAGGCGGCGGTCTCGTCCGGGAACGCCTGGACGTACGAGTGCGCCATGGTGCCCACCGGGATGAGCCCGAGCAGCTGGGCCGCGCGCACGTAGCTGGTGCCGCTGAAGCCCACGGTTCCTGTCGCACGCGCGACGGCGAGGGCGGCCTCCAGCCCGTGGGTGCGCCGAGCGCTGAAGTCCACCAGGGTCGCGTCCGCGGCGGCGAGCCGGCATCGCGCCGCCTTGCTCGCGACCGCGGTCGCGAACGTGACCTGGTTGAGCAGCAGGGTCTCCACGAGCTGCGCCTGGGGCAGCGGTGCGGTCACCTCCAGCAGGGGCTCGTCCGCGAACACCAGCCGGCCCTCCGGGACGGCGAGGACATCGCCTTCGAACCGGAGCCGGGCCAACGCGCCGACGTCGGCGGCCGTCAGCCCGACCCGGTCGCGCAGGTAGCGGAGGTCCTCGGGGTCGAACGCGTACCGGGGGAGCAGGTCGAGGGCGGACTCGAGCCCCGCGGCCACCAGGAACCCGCGCTGCCGCGGAAGGTGCCGCGCGAACAGGCTGAACGTCGCCGGCGCGGTCATGCCGCGGCGCAGGAAGCTGGCGGCCATCCGGATCTCGTAGAGGTCCGTGCAGAGGCCGCCGGCCACCGGCCCGGCGTCCCCCCACGTCCGTTGCATGCCTCACCTCCGCGGACGGCCTGCGTCCCGCCGGCCGGGTCGGCCCAGCCTCGGCGACGCGGGCAGCACCTGGGTAGAGCCCTAAGACCCCGCGGCTCCGGGACGGCCGCGGTCGGCTCAGGACCTGAGCTTCGGCCTCGCGCGGCGCACGGTCGACCGCTCGCGCGACCGCTGGCGGGGCACGTGGGCGGGGGACGGCCGGGCCTCGAGAACCGGGCAGTCCACCTCGGCCGCGCAGGTGCGTGCGATCGCCGACCTCCCCGGGAGGGCTCTCCCCAGCACGACGCACGCCGCGCCGCGCCCGGCGAGGACGAGCATCTCCCGGGCCGGGCCCTCGACCACGACCCCGGTGAGCGGTACGTCGAGCGCGTCCGCGCACGCGGCGACCACGGCTCGCTGGTAGGCGACGGCACGGCGACGCGCCTCGCGGGCGGCCGCCCACACCGAGGGCACGTCGGTGACGTCGTGGGCGGTCCACGCCGTCACCATCTCCACGAGACCGTTGTTCGCCCGGGCCTCGTCCAACGCCCTTCTCAAGGCAGGGACAGAGGCCTGCCCACCATCGATCCCGACGACGACCACGGATCGCCTGGCTGAGCAGTCGGCCGCCATGGAGCCATCCTCGGACCGCAGCAGGGTGGCGCCTCAGGGCCGATGGTCCCGGGATGGCCGTGCTTCGCCGGCGACCCCCGGCTGGTCTGGACACGGCCCTGCGCACCTTCCCCGGCTGTCCGCCCAAGTCGGGACACAACGGACAGCCCCGCTTTGGCCCCCCGCGACCACGAACCACAATCGGTGATGTCCCCACACAGTCACCACTTGGGGCGAAGGGTTGCGGTGACATGGGCGCTCAGGGAAACGACGAGAGCTGGCTTCGACGGTTCGGACCGCGCGACGCCGACTGCCCGTCAGTGGACCTGTGGTGCTCCTCCCGCAGCGAGTCCTCCTTCGACAGGACCCTCAAGGCGCCGCACGAGGTGCGCGCGTTCGTGCAGCGTGCGCTGTGCCGCGCGCACGCCCGCCGGGCCCTCGGTCCGGTGCGCCTGGCCGCCAGCGAGTACTCCACGGAGGCGACGCTGCAGGGTGACGGGCCCTTCCTCGTGCGGCTGGTCTGCGACGTGACGACCGTGACCCTGACCGTCGTCTACGCCTCGACCGGGGTGCTGTGGCGGCCCGAGGTCCTGCAGCCGACCAAG
>DASTGV010000015.1:0-2609 GCA_035718765.1 Nocardioidaceae bacterium | reverse complement strand
CGATCCGGGCGGCGTCCAGCGCGACCCGGACGGAGGTCTCCGCGCGCTCGACCCGGGCCAGCCGGAACGGGCTGACCTCGACACCGAACGCGACCCGGCTGGACAGGCAGGCGGCGGCCGGCTTGTCCCAGGTCGGCAGGTCCCACGCCCGCGAGGCGGCGCGGACCTGGGCCTTGGTGAGACCGGCGTCGCGCAGCGGGGTCGCCGCCCCGCGCTCGGCGGCGGCCCGGATGCCGGGCCGGAACCCGGCCACCGCGTCGTCGGCGTTCGTGCCGGTGGCGACCGCCGCCAGCCCCTGCTCGTCTGCCAGCGGCCCGAGCACGTCGAGCAGCTCGGCCTTGCAGAAGTAGCAGCGGTCACCGGCGTTGGCGCGGTACCCCTCCCGCTCCATCTCGTGGGTCTCGGGGGTGAGCACCCGGACGCCCAGGCTCTCGGCGAACGCGCGGGCGGGCGAGCGCTCGGCCTGCGGCAGGGAGTCGGAGTAGGCGGTCGCGGCGGCCACCCGCTCGGGCCCGAGGGCCCGCACGGCGGCGGCCAGCAGGAACGCGCTGTCCGCGCCGCCGCTGTAGGCGACCAGCACCGACCCGAGCCCCCGCAGCCGCTCCTCGAGCGCGGCGAGCCGCAGCCCGAGCACGTGCGCGTCGAGCCAGTCCGGGAACTGCGTCAAGTCCGCCAGCACCACGTCGGTGCCGGCCTCCCGGAGCTCCTGCTCGGTGCAGCCCCCGGTCAGCACCGAGACGCTCAGCGCCCCGGCGGCGCGGGCGCCCTCGACGTCGTGGACGTGGTCGCCGACGTAGACGGTCGCGCCGTGCTCGGTGAGCACCGCGGCCTTGCCGACGCCCCACACCTCGCCGACGAGGTGGTCGACCCCGAGCTCGAGGGCCTCGACGTGCAGCGCGGCGTTGGGGGTGAACTTGCCGGTCACCAGGACGCTGGTCCCGCCGTGCCGCCGGACCGCTGCCAGGGCCTCGTGCGCGCCCGGGAACACCGGGGTCGGCGCGATCGCGTGCTCCGGGTAGTGCGCGCGGAACCGGTCCACCAGCGCGTCGACCTCGTCGGCCGGGTAGTGCGGCGCGAGCATGTGGCTCAGCGGGGGCCCGAGGCGCTCGCTCATCCCGTGCACGTCCAGCGCCACCCCGGTCTCGTCCGCGATCACCTGCAGGGTCGCCGCGAAGCCGGGCCGGGTGTCGATCAGGGTCATGTCGAGGTCGAAACCGACGACGAGCGGCGTGGGCGCGGACATGTCGGTCAGCCTAGTTGGGGTCTGGAGGCTCGCGTTCCGGTTGAAGCCGGGTCGGCCCCCTGCGAGCATGGCGCGGTGCATCCCGGATCACGCGTGCTGAGCGCTGCCGCCACGGTCGCCGTCGGCGCCGTGCTGCTGGCGGTCGCGCCCGGTGCCGGGGCCCGCGCGGCCGACACCGTGCCGGACCCGTTCCGGGCCACCGCGCCGGGCGTGTACGTCGTGACGCTGGACGGTCCCCCGGCCGCGATGCACCCGGGCACCCGTCCCGTCGACGGGCACCGCTTCGACCGGACCCGCCCCGCCGTCACGTCGTACGTCGACCGGCTGACCGCCGCGCAGGACGAGGTGCTGCACGCGGTGGGTGACCCGGCGGTGCTCTACCGCTACACGACCGCCCTCGACGGGTTCGCGGCGACGCTCACCAGCGACCAGGTCACGCGGCTGCGCACCATGCCGGGGGTCCGGCTGGTCGAGCGCAGCACCAAGCAGCACGTCGACCGGACGCCGGCGCTCCTGCGGGCCACCCCGGGCGTGGGCAGCAGCTCCCGCAGCCTGCTCGGCCTCGACGGACCGGGCGGGGTGTGGGCCGCGCACGGCGGGCCGGAGAACGCCGGGCGCAACGTCGTGATCGGCGTCGTGGACACCGGCATCTGGCCGGACAACCCGAGCTTCACGGGGCTGCCGCAGCGCACCCCCGGCACCGCCGGGCACCTCCCCGGCTTCCACGGGGCGTGCGAGGCCGCCCAGGAGTGGACGGCCGGGGACTGCAACGACAAGGTCGTCTCGGCCCGCTGGTTCGTGAAGGGCTTCGGCGAGGAGAACGTCGCGAGCGCGGAGTACCTCTCCCCCCGCGACGGCACCGGCCACGGCTCCCACGTCGCGTCGACGGCCGCGGGCGACCACGGCGTGCGGGTCGAGGTCGACGGCCAGCGGTTCGGCACCACCTCGGGCATGGCGCCCGCGGCCCGGCTCGCGGTCTACAAGGCCTGCTGGACCGCCCCCGACCCGACCCAGGACGGCTGCACGACCGCCGACACGGTGGCCGCGGTCGACCAGGCGGTGGCCGACGGGGTGGACGTCCTCAACTACTCGGTCTCCGGCAGCGACCGGCTCGACGACTCGGTGGAGCGCGCGTTCCTCGGCGCCGCGGCGGCCGGCGTGTTCGTCGCCACCTCCGCCGGCAACGACGGCCGGGCCGCGGGGACCGTCACGCACGTGGCGCCCTGGGTCACCACGGTCGGCGCGAGCACCCACCACGCCTTCCAGGGCGCGGCCCGGCTCGGCGACGGCCGCTCCCTCGTCGGGGCGATGGTCTCCGACCAGCCCGTCCACGCGACCGGCCTGGTGCTGGGCACCGACGTCGCCG
>DASTGV010000014.1:0-2953 GCA_035718765.1 Nocardioidaceae bacterium | reverse complement strand
ACCGACCCGAACCTCGAGGGCGAGGCCACCGCGACCTATCTCACGCGCCTGCTGCGGCCGATGGGGTTGCGCGTGACGCGCCTGGCGAGTGGACTGCCGGTAGGCGGAGACCTGGAGTACGCCGACGAGGTGACCCTCGGGCGGGCCTTCGAAGGGAGACGATCGGTCGAATGAGCGACGTGACGACGCAGGACGCCCCGCTCGGCGAGGAGGCGGACGACCTGCACAGCGACCTCGAGGACTTCGCGCAGCAGATCGCCGACCAGGTCGAGAGCTTCCTGCTCGCGCTGCGGGCGATCTCCCGCGGCGAGGCGACCGGCGGCAGCGCCGTCTCCCTGCTGCTGCTCGAGGTGAGCCAGGTGCTGCTGGCCGGCGGCCGGCTCGGCGTGCACTCGGACTTCACCCCCGCCGACGAGTACGAACCCGACGCCGGCCCCGACCCCGACCTCGACGCGATGCGGCTCCGGTTGGCGGTGCTGCTGGAGAGCGTGGACGCCTACAGCGAGGTGTTCGACCCGTACGTCGACCCGCCGGAGATGGTCTCCTCGCTGCTGTCGGACGACCTGACCAGCATCGCCACCGCCCTCGCCCACGGCCTGCAGCACTACCGGGCCGGCCGGGTCAGCGAGGCGCTGTGGTGGTGGCAGTTCTCCTACGTCTCGACGTGGGGGAACGAAGCCAGCGGGGTGCTCCGGGCACTGCAGTCGGTGGTCGCGCACGACCGGCTCGACGCCGAGTTCGAGAGCGAGCAGGACCAGGTCGCCGCCGCCGACGAGCTGCTCACCCCGTAGATCTTCCGGTTCGGCGCCCCCGGAAACTCCTGCCACAGGAGATCTTCCGTCGACCGTCGCGTCTTGCCATGCGTCGCCGCGGCGAGCCGCCGGGCCCGTCGTCGGTAGACTCGAGCCCAACCCGTTGCCTGGAGAATCCTGAGGAAGTCTGTCGTGGGCATTGTCGTGCAGAAGTACGGCGGCTCGTCCGTCGCCGACGCCAACGGCATCAAGCGCGTCGCCCAGCGGATCATCGACGCCAAGCGGGCCGGCAACGACGTGGTCGTCGTGGTCTCCGCGATGGGGGACACCACCGACGAGCTGATCGACCTCGCCGAGCAGGTCTCCCCGCTGCCCGCCGGTCGTGAGCTGGACATGCTGCTGACCGCCGGTGAGCGGATCTCGATGGCGCTGCTCGCGATGGCGATCGGGAACCTCGGCCAGGAGGCCCGGTCGTTCACGGGCAGCCAGGCCGGCGTGATCACCGACAGCGCGCACGGCAAGGCCAAGATCATCGACGTCACGCCCGGCCGCATCGAGAAGGCGCTGGAGATGGGGGCGGTCGCGATCGTGGCCGGCTTCCAGGGCGTCAGCCAGGACACCAAGGACATCACCACGCTGGGCCGGGGCGGCTCGGACACGACCGCCGTGGCCCTGGCCGCCGCACTCAAGGCGGACGTCTGCGAGATCTACAGCGACGTGGACGGGGTGTTCACCGCCGACCCGCGGATCGTGCCGTCCGCCCGCAAGCGGGACCGGATCTCCTACGAGGAGATGCTGGAGATGGCCGCCTGCGGCGCGAAGATCCTGCACCTGCGGTGCGTGGAGTACGCCCGCCGCTATTCGATGCCGATCCACGTGCGGTCGTCGTTCAGCCAGAAGACCGGCACCTGGATCACCGACCGAGGAGTTGACGAGATGGAGCAGGCGATCATCGCCGGCGTCGCGCACGACCGCAGCGAGGCCAAGATCACCGTGGTCGGGGTCCCGGACAAGGTGGGTGAGGCGGCCCGCATCTTCGAGGCGCTCGCGGACGCCCAGATCAACCTCGACATGGTCGTGCAGAACGTCTCGGCCGCCTCCACCAACCTCACCGACATCTCCTTCACGCTCCCCCGAGCGGACGGCCAGGTCGCGATGTCGGCGCTGGCGCGGATCAAGGACGCGGTCGGCTACGACTCGCTGCTCTACGACGACCAGATCGGCAAGGTCTCCCTGATCGGCGCCGGCATGCGGTCGCACCCGGGCGTCACGGCGCGGTTCTTCGCCGCGCTGGCCGCCGCGGGCGTGAACATCGAGATGATCTCCACCTCCGAGATCCGGATCTCCGTGATCGTCGACGAGGGCCAGGTCGACGACGCGGTGGCGGCGACGCACACCGCGTTCGACCTGGACTCCGACGAGGTCGAGGCCGTCGTGTACGGCGGGACCGGTCGATGAGCGCCGCCCGCCGCGGGGTCAGCCTGGGCATCGTCGGCGCCACCGGCCAGGTCGGCGAGGTGATGCGACGGATCCTGCTCGAGCGCGACTTCCCGGTCGCGGACATCCGTTTCTTCGCCTCCGCGCGCTCGGCCGGCGCCACGCTGACGTGGGGCGACCGCGAGGTGGTCGTCGAGGACGCCGCGACGGCCGACCCGGCCGGCCTGGACATCGCGCTGTTCTCCGCGGGCGGTGCGACCTCGAAGGCGCTCGCCCCGGTGTTCGCCGCGGCCGGGGCGGTCGTGGTGGACAACTCCTCGGCCTGGCGGATGGACCCCGACGTCCCGCTGGTCGTGAGCGAGGTCAACCCGGCCGCCGTACGCGAGGCCCGCAAGGGCATCATCGCCAACCCGAACTGCACCACGATGGCCGCGATGCCGGTCCTGAAGCCGCTGCACGACGAGGCCGGGCTGATCCGGCTCGTGGCCAGCACCTACCAGGCGGTCTCGGGCAGCGGTCTGGCCGGCGTCGACGAGCTCGCCGGGCAGGTCGCGGCGGTGGGGGACCGGGCCGCGGAGCTGACCCACGACGGGGCCGCGGTGCCGATGCCGGCACCGAGCAAGTACGTCGCGCCGATCGCGTTCAACGTGCTGCCGATGGCCGGCTCGGTGGTCGACGACGGCAGTGACGAGACCGACGAGGAGCAGAAGCTCCGCAACGAGAGCCGCAAGATCCTCGGTATCCCGGACCTGCGGGTCTCCGGC
>DASTGV010000013.1:0-3108 GCA_035718765.1 Nocardioidaceae bacterium | reverse complement strand
CCGCCGCCCACCGACCGCCCTCGTGCCGCTGGTGCGGCACGGAGCAGCACGGCTGGGCCTGCCGCGAGTGCGGAGGCCGCGGGCTCCGGGCGCCGGTGGTGGGGGAGCGGCGCACCGCCGAGGAGCTGGGTCGCGCCTTCCCGCAGGTGCCGGTGCGCACCTCCGGCGGCGACCGGGTGCTGGCCACCGTCGAGCCGCGGCCCGCGGTCGTGGTCGCGACGCCGGGCGCCGAGCCGGTCGTCGAGGGCGGCTACGCGTGCGTGGTGCTGCTCGACACCTGGCTGATGCTCGCCCGCACCGACCTGCGCACCGCCGAGGAGTCGCTGCGCCGCTGGCTCAACGCCGCGGCCCTGGCCCGTCCCGCGGACCAGGGCGGCCGGGTGGTCGCGGTCGGCGACCCCGCCGAGCCGGTGCTGCAGGCGCTGGTGCGGTGGGACCCGGCCGGCTTCGCGCAGCGCGAGATGGCCGAGCGCCGGTCCGCGCACCTGCCGCCCGCGTCCCGGCTGGCCACGGTCAGCGGGCCGGAGGCCGACGTCGAGTCCGCGGTCGCCGGGTTGGTGCTGCCGCCGGGCGCCGAGGTGCTCGGCCCGGTCCCGGTCGAGCAGCGCGGTCCCACCGAGCCGGAGCAGGAGACCGTCCGGGTCGTGCTGCGGGTGCCCCGGGCCGCCGGCGCCGACCTGTCCCGGGCGCTCGTGCAGATGCAGGGCGTCCGCGACGCGCGCAAGCTGCCGCCGGTGCGGGTCCAGGTGGACCCGGTGGGGCTCGGCTGACCGCCGGCCTTTCGTAGACTGGCTGCTCCGCCCGACGTACCCGAAGGAACCCCTGTGGCCATCCAGCCGATCCGCCTGTTCGGAGACCCGGTGCTGCGCAGCGCCGCGACCCCCGTCGTGGACTTCGACAAGGAGCTGCGGCGCCTCGTCGCCGACCTCACCGACACCATGCTCGACGCCCCGGGAGCCGGCCTGGCCGCCCCGCAGATCGGCGTCGGCCTGCGGGTCTTCACCTGGAACGTCGACGGCGAGCTCGGCCACCTGGTCAACCCCAGCCTGGACCTGTCCGAGGAGCTCCAGGACGGCCCGGAGGGCTGCCTGTCGCTGCCCGACCTCACCTTCGACTGCAAGCGGGCGCTGTCGGTGGTCGCCAAGGGCTGGAACATGTACGGCGACCCGGTGACCATCGAGGGCAGCGAGCTGCTCGCCCGCGCGATCCAGCACGAGACCGACCACCTCGACGGCGTGCTGTTCATCGACCGGCTCGACCCCGAGGCGCGCAAGCAGGCGATGCGCGCGATCCGCGAGGCCGACTGGTTCGGCGCCGACACGACGGTCAAGGTCTCCCCGCACCGCACCAACGGGCTGGGCTTCTGATGCGGGTCGCGTTCGCCGGCACCCCCGAGGTCGCCCTGCCCGCGCTCGAGGCGATCGCCGGCTCCTCCCACGAGCTGGTCGCGGTCGTCACCCGCCCCGACGCGCCGGCCGGTCGCGGCCGCAAGCTGCTCGCCTCGCCCGTCGCGCAGCGGGCCGAGGAGCTCGGCGTGCCGGTGCTCAAGCCCGAGCACCCCCGTGACCCGGACTTCCAGCAGCAGCTGAAGGACCTCCAGGTCGACTGCTGCCCGGTCGTCGCCTACGGCGCACTGCTGCCGCAGAGCGCGCTCGACATCCCCCGGCACGGCTGGGTCAACCTGCACTTCTCGCTGCTGCCGGCGTGGCGGGGGGCGGCCCCGGTCCAGCACGCGATCTGGGCCGGTGACGAGATCACCGGCGCGACCACGTTCCGCATCGTCAAGGAGCTCGACGCCGGCCCGATGTTCGGCGTGATGACCGAGCGGGTGCGGCCCACCGACACCGCCGGTGACCTGCTCGGCCGGCTCGCCGAGGGCGGTGCGGACCTGCTGGTGCGCACCCTCGACGGCATCGAGTCCGGGGAGCTCGAGGCCCGCGAGCAGTCCGCCGAGGGGGTCTCGTTCGCCCCCAAGATCCTGGTCGAGGACGCCTGCGTCGACTGGACCGAGTCCGCCGCCCGCGTGGACCGGCGGGTGCGCGCCTGCACCCCGGGTCCTGGCGCCTGGACGACGTACGACGGCGAGCGGTTCAAGCTCGGCCCGGTGACCGTCGCGGACGGCGAGCCGGCCCTGGAACCCGGCGTGCTCGAGGTGCGCAAGAACGCCGTGCTGGTCGGCACCGGCACGCACCCGGTCCGGCTGGCCGACGTGAAGCCGAACGGCCGGAAGCAGATGGGCGCCGCCGACTGGGCCCGCGGCGTCCGCGTCGAGTCCGGCGCCCGCTTCGGCGGCTGAGGCGTGGCTCGTCCCCAGCGACGCCCCCGCACCGACCCGGCCCGCGAGGTCGCCTACGACGTGCTGGCGTCGGTCCGCGAGCAGGACGCCTACACCAACCTGGTGCTGCCCCAGCTGCTGCGCGCCCGCGGCGTGACCGGCCGCGACGCCGCCTTCGCCACCGAGCTGGTCTCCGGCACCATCCGGCGCCAGGGCAGCTACGACGCGGTGCTCGCCGCCTGCCTGGACCGGCCGCTGGCCAAGGTGCAGCCGTCGGTGCTCGACGTGCTCCGGCTCGGCGCCCACCAGCTGCTCGCGATGCGGGTGCCCTCGCACGCCGCGGTCGGCTCCTCGGTCGACCTGGTCCGCCGCCGCGTGGGCCAGGGGCCGGCGGGCTTCGTCAACGCGGTCCTGCGCAAGGTCGGCGGCCACGACCTCGACGGCTGGCTGCGCCGCGTGGCTCCGGACCCGGAGGCGGACCCGGTCGGCTACGCCTCCGTCGCGCACTCGCACCCCGCCTGGGTGGTCCGGGCGCTGGCCGAGGCGCTCGGCCCGGCCGCGGGCGAGCTGGACGCGCTGCTGGCCGCCGACAACGACGCCCCCAAGGTCACGCTGGTGGCCCGGCCCGGGCTCGCCACACCCGAGGAGCTCCTCGACGCCGGGGGTACGGCGGGCCACTGGTCGCCCTACGCGGTCACCCTGCCCGGTGGCGACCCGGCCGCGCTGCCGGCGGTCGCGGCCGGACGCGCCGGCGTCCAGGACGAGGGGTCCCAGCTCGTCGCGCTGACGCTGGCCCGGGCGGCTGTCGAGGGTCGTGACGCGCAGTGGCTCGA
>DASTGV010000012.1:0-7986 GCA_035718765.1 Nocardioidaceae bacterium | reverse complement strand
GAGTTCGGCACCATCTCGGTCTCCGACGGCATCTCGATGGGCCACGAGGGCATGCACTTCTCGCTGGTCTCGCGCGAGGTGATCGCGGACTCGGTCGAGACCGTGATGATGGCCGAGCGCCTCGACGGCTCCGTGCTGCTGGCCGGCTGCGACAAGTCCCTGCCCGGCATGATGATGGCCGCCGCGCGGCTCGACCTGGCCGCGGTGTTCCTGTACGCCGGCTCGATCATGCCCGGCCAGGTCGACGGCCGCGACGTCACGATCATCGACGCCTTCGAGGCGGTGGGCGCGTGCCTGGCCGGCAAGATCAGCCGCGACGAGGTGGACCGCATCGAGCGCGCCATCTGCCCGGGGGAGGGCGCCTGCGGCGGCATGTACACCGCCAACACCATGGCCGCCGTCGGCGAGGCCCTCGGCATGTCCCTGCCCGGCTCGGCCGCCCCGCCCGCCGTCGACCGGCGCCGCGACGGCTTCGCGCACCGCTCCGGCGAGGCCGTGGTCGGCATGCTCCGCAAGGGCATCACCGCGCGGCAGATCATGACGCTGGAGGCGTTCGAGAACGCCATCGCCGTGGTCATGGCCCTCGGCGGCTCGACCAACGCCGTGCTGCACCTGCTGGCGATCGCCCGCGAGGCGGAGGTGCCGCTGACGCTCGACGACTTCACCCGCATCGGCGACACCGTGCCGCACCTCGGCGACCTCAAGCCGTTCGGCCGCTACGTGATGAACGACGTCGACAAGATCGGCGGCATCCCGGTCGTGATGAAGGCGCTGCTGGACGCGGGCCTGCTGCACGGCGACACGCTCACCGTCACCGGGAGGACGATGGCCGAGAACCTCGCCGACATCGCCCCGCCCGACGTCGACGGCAACATCATCCGCGAGCTGTCGAAGCCGATCCACGCCACCGGGGGGATCACCATCCTCAAGGGCTCGCTGGCCCCCGAGGGTGCGGTCGTGAAGTCCGCCGGCTTCGACGAGTCGGTCTTCGAGGGCACCGCGCGGGTCTTCGACGGCGAGCGGGCCGCGATGGACGCCCTGGAGGCCGGGCAGATCGTGGCCGGTGACGTCGTGGTGATCCGCTACGAGGGCCCCAAGGGCGGGCCGGGCATGCGCGAGATGCTCGCGATCACCGGCGCCATCAAGGGCGCGGGCCTCGGCAAGGACGTGCTGCTGATGACCGACGGCCGCTTCTCCGGCGGTACGACGGGCCTCTGCGTCGGCCACGTCGCCCCGGAGGCCGTGGACGGCGGGCCGATCGCCTTCGTGCGCGACGGCGACACGATCACGCTCGACGTGGCCAACAAGGTGCTCGACGTGCACGTCGACGCCGACGAGCTCGCCGCCCGCAAGGACGGCTGGGCCCCGCTCGAGCCGAAGTTCACCCGCGGGGTGCTCGGCAAGTACGCCAAGGTCGTGCAGTCCGCGGCGCACGGCGCCGTCTGCGGCTGAGCGACCCGTGGCACGGCTGGTCTACGCGGGCATCACGTCCCTCGACGGCTACACCGTCGACGCGGACGGCTCCTTCGAGTGGGCCGCACCCGACGACGAGGTGCACGCCTTCGTCAACGACCTCGAGCGCGGGGTCGGCACCTACCTCTACGGTCGCCGGCTCTACGAGACCATGCGGGTCTGGCAGACGGTGCCCGAGGACGAGGGGCCGGAGGTGGCCCGGGACTTCGGGCGGCTGTGGCGCGAGGCCGACAAGGTCGTCTACAGCGCGACGCTGGCCGAGGTGACGACGCCGCGCACGCGGCTGGAGCGGACCTTCGAGCCGTGGGCCGTCCGTGCCCTGGTCGACGCCGCCGACCGGGACGTGAGCGTCGGCGGGGCCACGCTCGCCGCCGCCGCCCTGCGCGCGGGCCTCGTCGACGAGCTCCACCAGCTCCTGCACCCGGTGGTCGTCGGGGGCGGCACGCCGTACCTGCCGCAGGGCGTCCACCTCGACCTCGAGCTGCTCGGCGAGCGGCGCTTCGGCAGCGGCGTGGTGCACCTGCACCACGCGGTGCTCAGGTAGCCGCCCGGCGCAGCGCCTCGATGCTGCGGGCCACGTCGTCGTCGGTGGTCCCGGCGTTGCTGACCGAGATCCGCAGCACCGCCCGGTCCCGCCAGCGGGAGCCGCTCGTCCACGCGGTCCCGTCCGCGAGCATCCGCTCGACGACCGCGCGGGTCCGCTCGTCGTCGCCGAAGGTCGCGCACACCTGCGTGAAGACCACGTCGTTGACGACCTGCGCGCCGTCGATGGTCGCGATCGCCTCCGCGAAGGTGCGCGCGTGCCGGCCCATCCGCTCCACCATCTCCGCGACCCCGGACCGCCCCAGCGACCGCAGCGCGGCCCACACCGGCACGCCGCGGGCACGCCGCGACATCTCCGGCACCCGCCCGAACGGGTCGCCCGCCTCCTGGATCAGGTAGTCCCCGTGCACGCTCATCGACGCCGTCAGCGCCGCCGGGTCCCGCACCACGACCACCCCGCAGTCGTAGGGCACGTTCAGCGTCTTGTGCGCGTCGGTCGCCCACGAGTCGGCGGCCTCGACGCCCGCCGTGAGGTGCCGGTACGTCGGAGCCGCGGCCGCCCACAGACCGAAGGCGCCGTCGACGTGCACCCACGCGCCGTGCTCGTGCGCGAGCGGGACGCACGCGTCGAACGGGTCGCCGGCACCCGAGTGCAGGTTCCCCGCCTGGAGCAGCACCAGCGTCGGCCCGCCGGACCCGGCCCGCAGGGCGTCCGCGAGCGCGTCCGGCCGCACCCGCCCCTGGTCGTCGACGTCGACGAGCTCGGGCGAGGGCAGGCCGGCGTAGCGCAGCGCCAGGTCGATGGAGTCGTGCCGCTCCCGCCCGGCCAGCACCCGCACGGCGGGGCCTCCGGCGAGCCCGCGCGCCACGTCCCACCCGGCGGCCCGCAGCAGCGCGTCGCGACCGCTCGCGATCCCCGTGAAGTTCGCGGTGGTCGCCCCGGTCGCGAAGCCGACGCCGCTGCCCGGCGGCAGGCCGAGCAGGTCGAGGAGCCAGGTCCCGGCCACCTCCTCGACGGCCGCGACACCCGGGGTGACCTGCCGCAGCACGGCGTTCTGGTCCCAGGCCCCGACCAGCCAGTCGGCGGCCAGGGCGGCCGGGTGGGAGCCCCCGATCACGAAGCCGAAGAACCGTCCCGACGGCATCGCCACCAGGCCCGGCTCGACGGCCTCCGCGAGCAGGTCCACCACGTCCGCCGAGGCGGTCGGCTCGTCGGGGAGGTCCCGGCCCAGGGCGTCCGCCACGGCGTCCGCACCGGCCCGGGCCGGCACCGGCCGGTCGTCGAGGGAGCCCAGCCAGGTGGTCGCCAGCGCGTGCGCGCGCTCCAGCGCCTTCTCGGTGTCCGGGTGCGTCATGGGTCCCAGTGTTCGACCGCGGCCGCGGCAGCCGCCATGACCCGGTCTAGCCTTTCTGCGTGGGCACGGTGCACGAGGCGATCGACGGCCGGCTGCGCGCGTTCGTCGAGCGCCAGCCGGTGTTCTTCGTCGCCACCGCCCCGCTCGCCGGCGGGCACGTGAACGTCTCCCCGAAGGGGGTCGGGGGCACCCTCGTGGTGGTCGACGAGCACACCGTCGCCTACCTCGACGTCACCGCCTCCGGCGTCGAGACCATCGCGCACCTCCGCGAGCCGGGCAACGGCCGCATCACGCTGATGTTCTGCTCGTTCGACCGGACCCCGAACGTCGTACGCCTGCACGGCCGGGGCCGGGTGGTCAGCGTCTACGACGACGAATACGCCGCGTGGGCCGGCCGGTTCCAGGAGACCCGGGGCGCGCGGGCGGTGGTGGTGGTCGACGTCGAGCGGGTGTCGGACTCCTGCGGCTACGGCCTGCCGCTGATGGAGCCGGCGGGGGAGCGGCACCTGCTGCCCGAGCACATGGAGCGCAAGGGACCCGAGGGCCTGCTCGACTACCGGCGGCTCAAGAACCGCACCAGCATCGACGGGCTGCCCGCCTTCGACGACGACCCGCTCCCGTGACCCGCACGAACGAGCACAGCCAGCCCGTCGGGGACGCGGTGGACGGGGCGCCGGCACCCCGGCTGACGCCGCTCGGCCTCGCGGGCCGGTGGGTCACGCTCGAGCCGCTGGCCCCGGCGCACGCGGCCGACCTGCACGCCGCCACCGGTGGAGCGGACCGTGCGGCGCTGTGGACGTACCTCTACGACGAGCCGCCGGGCTCGCCGGCCGGCTTCGCGTCGTACGTCGAGGCCCGGGTCGCGAACCCGGGGCTGGAGTCCTTGGCGATCCGGCCCCGCGGGTGCGGCGTCGCCGGCGTCGCCAGCTGGCTGCGGGCCGACCCGGCCAACGGCTCCGTCGAGGTGGGCGGGATCGTGCTCGGCCCGGGGCTGCAGCGCACCACGGCCGCGACCGAGGCGATGTGGCTGATGGCGGCGCACGCGTTCGAGCGCGGCTACCGGCGCTACGAGTGGAAGTGCGACGCGCTGAACGCCCCCTCGCGCGCGGCGGCGGTCCGGCTCGGCTTCACCTACGAGGGCACCTTCCGCCAGGCCACGGTCTACAAGGGCCGCAACCGGGACACCGCGTGGTTCTCGGTCACCGACGCCGAGTGGGCGGCCCTGGCGCCGGCGTATGCCGCCTGGCTGGACCCGGTGAACTTCGCGGACCCGGCCGCCGGGACCGGTCAGCGCACCTCGCTCTCGGCGCTCACCGAACGGGCGCTGACAGATGCTGGGACGGCGATCCCACATGATGGGACGCGTGCGAGACTGGCTTGACCGAGAGGGACGGCACCGACGACCGTTGGCCCATGCGTTTCGATCTTCTTGTACGCACCGGGCGCGTCTGCTGAGGGACCCACATCCCACGCACACGCGTCGCCCCTCGTCTGCCCGCCCGGGCCGAGGGGTTTTTTGTTGGGCGGACACCGCAGAGCAGAAGGCAGAGGAAGGGCACCATGAGCGAGCAGGGCGCCGCGGCACCCATGACCGGGGCACAGAGCCTGATCCGGTCCCTGGAGTGCGCAGGAGCGGAGAACGTCTTCGGGATCCCGGGCGGGGCGATCCTCCCGGCGTACGACCCCCTCTTCGACTCGGTCAAGATCCGGCACATCCTGGTCCGCCACGAGCAGGGCGCCGGCCACGCAGCCCAGGGCTACGCCGCCGCCACCGGCAAGGTCGGCGTGTGCATGGCCACCAGCGGCCCGGGGGCGACCAACCTGGTCACCCCGATCGCGGACGCGTACATGGACTCGGTCCCGATGGTGGCGGTCACGGGTCAGGTCGCCAGCGGCGCGATCGGCACCGACGCCTTCCAGGAGGCGGACATCCGCGGCATCACGATGCCGATCACCAAGCACAACTTCCTGGTCACCGACCCCGCCGAGATCCCGCGCACCATCGCCGAGGCGTTCTACATCGCCTCGACCGGCCGCCCCGGCCCGGTGCTGGTGGACGTGGCCAAGGACGCCATGCAGCGCTCGACCACCTTCACGTGGCCGACCGAGCTGCTGCTGCCCGGCTACCGCCCGGTGACCCGGCCGCACGCGAAGCAGATCCGCGAGGCGGCCCGGATGGTGCTGGAGGCCCGCCGCCCCGTCCTGTACGTCGGAGGGGGTGTCATCCGCGCGGGCGCCAGCAAGGAGCTGAGGGTGCTCGCGGAGATGACCGGGATGCCGCTGGTCACCACGCTGATGGCCCGGGGCGCCTTCCCCGACAGCCACCCGCAGCACCTCGGCATGCCGGGCATGCACGGCACCGTCGCGGCGGTCGCCGCCCTGCAGCGCAGCGACCTGATCATCAGCCTCGGCGCCCGCTTCGACGACCGGGTGACCGGCAACCTCGACTCGTTCGCCCCGCACGCGAAGGTGGTGCACGCGGACATCGACCCGGCCGAGATCGGGAAGAACCGGCACGCCGACGTGCCGATCGTGGGCGACGCGCGCGAGGTGATCGCCGACCTGATCGTCGCGCTGCAGGCCGAGGCGGACGCCGGGCACCAGGGCGACTACGAGGCCTGGGTGGCGTTCCTCGCGGGCGTGAAGAAGAAGTACCCCCTCGGCTACGACCACCCCGCGGACGGCTCGCTGTCGCCGCAGTACGTCATCGAACGGCTCGGCAAGATCGCCGGCCCGGACACGATCTACGCCTCCGGCGTGGGGCAGCACCAGATGTGGGCCGCGCACTTCATCGGCTATGAGAAGCCCGGCACCTGGATCAACTCCGGCGGCCTCGGCACGATGGGCTTCTCGGTCCCGGCCGCGATGGGCGCCAAGGTGGGCCGGCCCGACACGACCGTGTGGTCGATCGACGGCGACGGCTGCTTCCAGATGACCAACCAGGAGCTGGCCACCTGCGCGATCGAGGGCATCCCGATCAAGGTCGCGGTGATCAACAACGAGTCGCTCGGCATGGTCCGCCAGTGGCAGACGCTGTTCTACAACGAGCGCTACTCCAACACCGACCTCCAGTCCAAGCGCATCCCGGACTTCGTGAAGCTCGCGGACGCCTACGGCTGCGTGGGCCTGGCCTGCGACTCGCCGGACGAGGTGGACGCCACCATCGAGAAGGCCATGCAGATCGACGACGTGCCGGTGGTCGTGGACTTCCGGGTGCACCGCGACGCGATGGTGTGGCCGATGGTCGCCGCCGGCACCAGCAACGACGACATCAAGTTCGCCCGGGACATGGCGCCGGACTTCGAGGACGACGACATGGAGAGCAGGAACGCATGAGCAGGCACACGCTGAGCGTCCTGGTGGAGAACAAGCCCGGTGTGCTCGCGCGCATCGCGGGCCTGTTCAGCCGGCGCGGCTTCAACATCGACTCCCTGGCCGTCGGCCCGACCGAGCACCCCGAGGTGTCCCGGATGACCATCGTGGTCAACGTCGAGGACTCCCCGCTCGAGCAGGTCACCAAGCAGCTCAACAAGCTCGTCGAGGTGATCAAGGTCGTCGAGCTGGACACCTCTGCCTCGGTGTCGCGCGAGCTGCTGCTGGTCAAGGTCAGGGCCGACGCGACCACCCGTGGCCAGGTGCTCGAGGTGGTGCAGCTGTTCAAGGCGAAGGTGGTGGACGTGGCCACCGACGCGATCACCGTCCAGGTGGTCGGCAACCAGGACAAGCTCGAGGACTTCCTGCGGATCGTCGAGCCCTTCGGGGTCCGCGAGCTCGTCCAGTCCGGGATGGTGGCCATCGGCCGCGGCAGCCGCTCGATCAGCGAGCGCACCCTGCGGCCCGTGACCGTCCCCGTCCCGCCCGCGGCGGCCGGCTGAGCGCCGTACCGCCCGTGCCAACCCGACAGACCCCGCGAAAACACACGAAGGAGAGCCAGAGAAGTGGCTGAGATGTTCTACGACGACGACGCCGACCTGTCCGTGATCCAGGGCCGCAACGTGGCCGTGCTGGGCTACGGCAGCCAGGGGCACGCGCACGCGCTCTCGCTGCGCGACTCCGGGGTGGACGTGCGCGTCGGTCTGCCCGAGGGCTCCAAGAGCCGCGCCAAGGCCGAGGCCGAGGGGCTGCGCGTGCTCACGCCGGCCGAGGCCTGCGAGGAGGCCGACCTGATCATGATCCTCGCGCCCGACCACATCCAGCGGAAGCTGTACGCCGAGTCGGTCGAGCCGAACCTCGTCGAGGGCGACGCACTGTTCTTCGGGCACGGCTTCAACATCCGCTTCGGCTACATCAAGCCCCCGGCCGGCGTGGACGTCGCGATGGTCGCGCCGAAGGGTCCGGGCCACCTCGTCCGCCGGGAGTACTCCGCCGGCCGCGGCGTGCCGGTCCTCGTCGCCGTCGAGAACGACGCGTCGGGCAAGGCGTGGGACCTCGCGCTGGCCTACGCCAAGGGCATCGGCGGCCTCCGTGCCGGCGGCATCAAGACCACCTTCACCGAGGAGACCGAAACCGACCTGTTCGGCGAGCAGGCCGTGCTCTGCGGCGGCGTCACTGCTCTCATCAAGGCCGGGTTCGACACCCTGGTGGAGGCTGGTTACGCTCCCGAGTCCGCCTATTT
>DASTGV010000011.1:0-14927 GCA_035718765.1 Nocardioidaceae bacterium | reverse complement strand
TGAGCCGGACCGGCGTCAGCGGGTGCGGCGGCTGATGGTCTCGCGCTTGGTCTCGTTGACCGCGGACTCGTAGGCCGTGACCAGCGCCTGCACGGTCACCGGCTTGAACTTCTCCACCAGCTCGCGCAGCTGCTCGGGGGTGGAGTCGCCGCCCTTGTAGGCCGGCCACACCTTCGTCCGGAACAGCTCGGTGAGCTCCTCGGCCACCTGCCGGCCGTGCTGGGTGAAGATGTCCTGCGCCGCCAATGCGGCGTCGAGCGGCATCCCGAGGTCCAGCAGCGCGACGCCGACCGACAGGTGCGCGATCGCGACCTGGAACTTGCCCTGCTTGGTCGGGAACACGATCCCCAGCGCGTTCAGCGTGTCCAGGTCGTCGTCGGACAGCGGCCGTCCCGCCCGCCGGCCGAGCTCGCGGCGCGACAGCGTCTCGGGCAGCTCGGCCATCCACGGCGCGAGCAGCGTCCGGTGCAGCGCGATCGTCTCCGGGCTCGCGTCGGCCGGGATCTTGGCGAGGTACTTCTCGATCGCGGACAGCGTGAACCCGTGCGCCTGCAGCTCGCTGACCAGCTCCAGCCGGGCCACGTGGTCCGGCGAGTAGTAGCCCGACCGGCCGCGGCGGATCGGCGGCGGCACCAGCCCCTTGGTGGCGTAGAACCGGATGTTGCGCACGCTCATCCCGACGCGGCGCGTCAGCGCGTCGAGGGTGATCAGCTCGGCGGCGGCTTCGGCTGGCTCGGACATGGGGCCCTTCTGCTCGGAGGGGGCGACGCCCGTCGTACGGCACCCCGGGGAGACCGGGATCACACGACCAGGTTGGTTGACGACGTTAACAGTATGAGTGTCACAATCGATGAGCAGCCCCGTCCCCGACAGTCTGGACATCGAGCATGGCCGAGCAGCCACAGGCATTCGTGTACGACGCGATCCGCACCCCGCGCGGGAAGGGGAAGGCCAACGGCTCCCTGCACGAGGTGAAGCCCGTGGACCTCGTGGTCGGGCTGCTCGACGAGATCAGGACCCGCAACCCCTCGCTGGACCCGGCGCGCGTCGACGACGTGGTGCTCGGCGTGGTCAGCCCGATCGGCGACCAGGGCGGCGACATCGCGAAGACGGCGGCCCTGGCGGCGGGGTACCCGGAGACCGTCGCCGGCGTGCAGCTCAACCGCTTCTGCGCCAGCGGCCTGGAGGCGGTCAACCAGGCGGCGATGCGGGTCCGCTCCGGCTTCGAGGACCTGATCCTCGCCGGCGGCGTCGAGTCGATGTCGCGGGTGAAGATGGGCTCCGACGGCGGCGCCTGGGCGATGGACCCGCGCACCGCGCTGGACACGTCGTTCGTCCCGCAGGGCATCGGCGCGGACCTGATCGCGACGATCGAGGGCTTCAGCCGCGAGGACGTCGACGGGTTCGCCGCCGAGTCGCAGGCGCGGGCCGCCAAGGCCCAGGTCAACGGCTACTTCGACCACTCCGTGGTCCCGGTCAGGGACTTCAACGGGCTGACCGTGCTGGAGAAGGACGAGTTCATCCGCCCGGGCACCACGGTGGAGAGCCTCGCGGGGCTCAAGCCGTCGTTCGCGCAGATCGGCGACCAGGGCGGCTTCGACTCGGTGGCGCTGGAGAAGTACCACTGGGTCGACGAGATCGACCACGTCCACCACGCCGGCAACTCCAGCGGCATCGTCGACGGCGCCTCCCTGGTCGCGATCGGCACCGAGCAGGTCGGCACCGACCTCGGGCTCACCCCCCGGGCGCGGATCCTGGCGGCGGCGGTGTCCGGCTCCGACCCGACGATCATGCTCACCGGCCCCGCCCCGGCCTCCCGCAAGGCGCTGGCCAAGGCGGGCCTGACCCCCGGCGACATCGACCTGTACGAGATCAACGAGGCGTTCGCGGCCGTGGCCATGCGGTTCATGCGCGACCTCGACCTGCCGCACGAGAAGGTCAACGTCAACGGCGGCGCCATCGCGATGGGGCACCCGCTCGGTGCCACCGGCGCGATGATCCTCGGCACCCTCGTCGACGAGCTCGAGCGTCGCGACCTGCGCTACGGCCTGGCCACGCTCTGCGTGGGCGGCGGCATGGGCATCGCCACCGTCGTCGAGCGCATCTGACCTCCCCGTCCCGCTGAGCAGAGGAACCCATGACCGAACCGAGCACGCAGTCCGCCGTCCGCTACGACCGGGGCGAGGACGGGATCGTCGTCCTCACCCTCGACGACCCCACCGCCAGCGCGAACACGATGAACGAGGTCTACCGCGACGCGATGTCCGCGGCGGTCGACCGGCTGGAGGCCGAGAAGGACGACGTCGTCGGCGTCGTGGTCACCAGCGCGAAGAAGACGTTCTTCGCCGGCGGGAACCTCAAGAAGATGATCGAGGCGACACCGGAGGACGCGCCCGCGATCTTCGCCGAGGTCGAGGCCGTCAAGCGCGACCTGCGCCGGCTCGAGACGCTGGGCCGGCCCGTCGTCGCGGCGATCAACGGCGCCGCGCTGGGCGGTGGCCTGGAGATCGCGCTGGCCTGCCACCACCGGATCGCGTACGACGACCCGCGCACCGAGCTCGGCCTGCCCGAGGTGACCCTCGGCCTGCTGCCCGGTGGCGGCGGGGTCACCCGCATCGTCCGGATGCTCGGCCTGACCGACGGGCTGATGGGCGTGCTGCTGCAGGGCAACCGCTTCAAGCCGGCCGCCGCGCTCGAGAAGGGCATCGTCGACGAGCTCGTCCAGGACGTCGGCGACCTGGTCCCCGCGGCCAAGGCGTGGATCCTCGAGCACCGCGACGACGAGGCGGCCGCCGTACAGCCCTGGGACCGGCCCGGCTACCGGATGCCCGGCGGCACGCCGTCCAGCCCCAAGCTCGCGGCGTTCCTGCCGGCGTTCCCGGCCAACCTGCGCAAGCAGACCAAGGGCGCGAACTACCCGGCGCCGCGGGCGATCCTGTCCGCCGCCGTCGAGGGCGCGCAGGTCGACTTCGAGACCGCGACCCGGATCGAGTCGCGGTACCTCACCAGGCTGCTCGTCGGCCAGAACTCGAAGAACATGATCCAGGCGTTCTTCTTCGACCTGCAGGCGATCAACTCGGGCAAGCTCCGCCCCCAGGGCGTGGAGCGGTTCCGGGCCACGAGGCTCGGCGTCCTCGGCGCCGGGATGATGGGCGCCGGCATCGCCTACTCCGCCGCCCGCGCCGGCATCGAGGTGGTCCTCAAGGACGTGTCCGTCGAGGCCGCCGAGAAGGGGAAGTCCTACTCCGCGACCGTCCTCGACAAGCAGATCGCCCGCGGCAAGATGTCCGAGGAGCGCAAGCAGGAGATCCTCGACCGCATCCACCCCACCGCCGACGCGGCCGACCTGGCCGGCTGCGACTCGGTCATCGAGGCGGTCTTCGAGGACCCGGCTCTGAAGGCCAAGGTGTACGGCGAGGTGCAGGACGTCGTGGACAAGGACGCGCTGCTCGCCTCGAACACCTCGACCCTGCCGATCACCGAGCTCGCGGCCGGGGTGAACCGCCCCGAGGACTTCATCGGCATGCACTTCTTCTCGCCGGTCGACAAGATGCCGCTCGTCGAGATCATCAAGGGCGAGAAGACCTCCGACGACGCCGTCGCCCGCGCCATCGACGTCGTCCAGCAGATCAAGAAGACCCCGATCGTCGTCAACGACAGCCGCGGCTTCTACACCTCCCGCGTGTACGGCACCCTGCTCACCGAGGCCGCCGCGCTGCTCGAGGAGGGCGTCGACCCGCAGACCATCGAGCGGGCGGCCACCATGGCCGGCTTCCCCGCGCCGCCGCTGGCGATGCTCGACGAGGTCACGCTCACCCTCACCCAGCACATCCGCAAGGCCGCGGTCGAGGCCGCCGCCCGCGAGGGGGTCGAGCTCCCCGAGCAGCCGGGCCAGGCCACCATCGACCGGATGGTCGAGGAGTTCGGCCGGAAGGGCAAGTCGACCGGGGCCGGGTTCTACGACTACCCGGCCGACGCCAAGAAGCACCTCTGGCCCGGGCTGCGCGAGCACTTCACCAGGCCCGACGTGCAGGTCCCGCTCGTCGACATCCAGGAGCGGTACCTGTTCCGGATGGCCCTGGAGACCGCCGCCTGCTTCGCCGAGGGCGTCATCGAGTCCGCCGCCGCCGCGAACATCGGCTCGATCATGGGCATCGGCTTCCCGCCGCTGTACGGCGGCGCCGTCCAGTACATGCAGGGCTACGAGGGCCCCGCCGGCTCCGGTCATCATGGCCTGACCGGCTTCGTCGCCCGGGCCCGTGAGCTGGCCGCCGCCTACGGTGACCGGTTCGCGCCCCCGTCGTACGTCGTCGACCTCGCGGAGCGGGGCGCGCGCTTCCCTGCCTGACCGGGGTGCCAGTTTCCCAGGGTCCCCTGGGAAACCGGCACACCCCTGCCGTGACAACACCAGGGGTGTGCCAGCTCTGGTCAGGGGTGTCGGGCCGGGTACGGCGCAGAGTTTGCCTTCAACCGGCACATCAGGAAGGGCAACCGGGGAACAATGGCCCGGTGACCGCCGCACCCGACCCCACGACGCCCGCGCCTGTCGTCGACGTCCAGTCCCTGTGGGTCTCGTTCGGGTCCGTGGACGCGGTGCGGGGGATCGACCTCCAGGTCGCGCCGGGCGCGGCCACCGCACTGCTCGGCCGCAACGGCGCCGGCAAGTCCACGACCATGCGGGTGCTGGCCGGCGTGATCCCGCCGTCCAAGGGCCAGGTGCTCGTCACCGGCCGCGACATCCGGCGGGAGGCGCTGGCGGTGAAGCGGGTCACCGGCTACTGCCCCGACGTCGGCGGCCTGGTCCCGCGCGCCACCCCCTGGGAGCACCTCCAGCTCGCGGCCCGGCTGCGCCGGCTGCCCGTCGGGTGGGAGGAGCGCGCCCGCGACCTGCTCGAGCGGTTCGACCTCGGTGGGGTCGCCCACCGGGTGACCGGCGGCTTCAGCCACGGCATGGGCCGCCGGATGTCGGTGATCCTCGCGGTCTTCCACCAGCCGAAGGTGGTGCTGCTCGACGAGCCGTTCGACGGCGTCGACCCGCTCGGGGTCGAGGCCACGCTCGACGTGGTCGCCGACGCGCGGGCGCACGGGTCGGCGGTGCTGGTGTCCACGCACCTGCGCGAGCTCGCGGTCCAGGCGTGCCAGCACGCGATCGTGCTGCGGGGTGGCTCGGCGGTGGCCGAGATGCCGGCGGCCGAGATCGGGGGCGAGCGGGGAGCCGCCGTCTACCGTGCGCTGCTGGACGACCCGGAGGTCCGGGCGTGAGCTCGGGCGCCCGCGAGCTCTCTCCCCGACGCGAGCGCCGCCCGATCCGCTGGCTCGACGTGAAGCGGGGGTCCGTCCGGGTCAGCACCGCGACCAAGGAGGGGGCCCGGGCGGCCCGCGACGTACGCCACCTGCTCCGGTTCCGGGTCGCCGGCCTGCGCGGCCGGTCGCGGCGGGCCGCGCCGATCGCCCTGTCCGTGCTCGCGTTGGTGACCCTGGCCGTGTCCGTCGTCCCGGCGCTGGTGCCGGAGTACCGCATCGCCCGGACCGACGTGCTCATCCTGCTGCCGACCGCCTACATCTCCGTCCTGGTCATCTCGATCACCTCGGCCGCGGCCAACGGCGGCGGGCGCGAGCTGCTGCCCCGCGAGCAGGCGGTGGCGTTCCCGGTCAGTGCGACGGCCGACCATCTCGGCGCGCTCCTGATGGCGCCGCTGAACATCGCCTGGCTGCTGCAGGCGTGGTCGATCATCGGGATGACCGCCTACGGCGTGGGTCCGACGTGGCGGTTGCCGCTGGCGCTGATGCCGGTGTACCTGTGGCTGTTCACCGGCACGGCGCTCGCCCAGACCATCGCCTGGGTGGTCGAGTACGTACGACGCGGCCGCAGCGGCTCCCACATCGTCCGGCTGGCGGCCCTCCTCGTCGGCGGCACCATCGCCGTCCTGATCGCGACGCACCAGATGACCAACGTCCTCGACGACAGCCCGACCCTGCGGGTGCTCCTGGCGGTGCTCGCCGGCGCCAGCGGCGACTGGTACGCCTGGGAGATCCTGCTGGTCTGGCTCTTCGGGATCGCGGTCGTCGCGGTCGTGGTCGGGGCCTGGATGGCCGGTCAGGTGTCAAGACGGCCCGCCCGTGACGAGCTCAAGGTCGAGACCTCCCGGCACGCCGCGCGACCGCACCCCGGCTCGGACTTCGTGGCCCTGCTGCGCACCGACCGGGCGGGCATCTGGCGCTCCGTGCCGATGCGCCGGGGCATGGTCGTGCTCGCCGTGTTCCCGGGCCTGATCGCGCTCGGCGGCCACTTCGGGTGGGACCGGCTCGCGATCTTCCCTGGCCTGGTCGCCTCCGGCGGCGTGCTGCTGTTCGGCGTGAACTCCTGGTGCCTCGACGGCCGCGGTGCCCTCTGGCGCGACAGCCTCCCGGTGTCGGCGCGTCTCGTGTTCGTCTCCCGGGTCACCGTGCTCATGGAGATCCTGCTGGCGTCGACGCTGCTCACGCTGGTGGTGGCCGGGCTCGGGGCCGGGCTGCCGACGCGCTCCCAGCTCACCGCCATCGGGTGCGCGTCGATCGTGGTGTGCCTGCAGGTGGTGGCCACCTCGCTGCGCTGGTCGGTGCGGTCGCCGTACTCCGTCGACCTGCGCAGCTCACGCGCGACCCCGGCCCCGCCCCTGGTCATGGTCGGCTACTCGTGGCGGCTCGCGCTGAGCACCACGTTCACCGGGCTGATGTTCGGCGCGGCCAGCGTGGCCGTCTGGCCGGTGTCGTTCATGCTGGCCGTGCCGTTCCTCGCGTGGTCCGGCGTCAAGCTGTGGCGTACGTCGAACCGGTGGGCCGACCCGGTCGAGCGCTCCCGCGTCATCGCGACCGTGGCCAGCTAGGCCGCCCGCCTCAGTTGGCGGCGCCGGACTGGGCGCACTTCATCATCGGCGTGATCAGGTCCTTCCTGGCCTGCTCCTCGTTGCCCTGGAAGACGTTCGTGAACATGCCGCGCAGCGCCTGCTCGCTGAGCGTCTTGTCGACGCAGGCACGCATCTGGGCGGGCACCTGGCCGCTGCTGTTCATGGCCTTCTTCATCATCGCGGGGACGTCGGTGCAGCCGAACAGCACGTCGGTCGCGGACTCGGCGTCGCCCTTGGACATCTTGACCTGCGTGACGTTCTGACCCGCCTTGTTGTCCTTGGTCAGCAGCTTGTACTGCTTCAGCTGGTCGGTGCCGATCTTGTCGACGAGGCCGCTGCCGATGCAGTCGGCCTCCTTCTTCTTGAGGGAGAGCAGCTGGGACGCGCTGTCGCCGGAGGAGCTCTGCGACTTCATGATCGAGGCCGAGATCGCCTGGGAGGCCTCCGCGTCGTCGTTGCTCCCGCAGGAGCCGAGCGTCAGGGCGAGCAGGGTCGCCGTGGCCGCCGCCAGTGAGGTCTTCATCGTTCCCCGTCCGTGAGACGTGTGAGGGTCCGTGCAGTCGGGCCACCATAGCCAGGACCGGTGAGCGGCCGGGTAGCCCGTGTCTAGGGGAGCTCGAGCAGGTGGTGCAGGACGGCCACGGCGTGGTCGACGAGCGCGTCCAGGGACCGGGTACGACGGGCGGGCGGCCGTCCCGACCAGGACAGGGCGCGGTCCTCGACGTACATCCACCAGCCGTGCACCACCTCGGCCTGCTCCGTCCCGAGGGTGAGGCAGCCGAGCACCCGGGCCGTGGCCTGGTCCCAGATGTCGTCGTACACCCGGACGACCGCCAGGTCCGCCGCGCCCGTCCCGTGCAGCAGCGAGAGGTAGAAGTCCCGCCGCCGGTCGATCTGCTCCACGAACAGCCGCACCATGTCGCGCACCTGCCCCTCGGGCGGCAGGTCCGGGTCGGGAGCCGTCGTGCGCAGGATCCGCCGCCCGGCGGCGGCGATGCACTCGCGGTAGAAGTCCCGCTTCGTCGGGAAGTAGTGGAACAGCAGCCCCCGGGAGATGCCGGCCTCCGCGGCCACCTCGTCGACCGAGAGGTCCTGGATCGGCTTGTCGACGAGCTTGGCCAGTCCGATGCCGAGCAGCTGGCGGCGCCGGTCGTCGCGGGTGAGCCGGGTCCTGCGGACGGTCTCGCTCACACTGTTGAGCATTGCTCAACAACGTTCTAGGGTCAAGGACATGGACTTCTCACCCTCGCCGCGGGCCGCCGACCTGACCGAGCGGGTCCGCACCTTCCTGGAGACCGAGATCGAGCCCGTCGAGGGGCAGTACCACCGCGACCTCGCCGCCCTGCGCGACGGCGGCGGCGACGTGTGGACGCCGCTGCCGCTGGTCGCCGAGCTCCAGGCCAAGGCCCGCACGCAGGGGCTGTGGAACCTCTTCCTCCCGAAGGAGCACGCCGGCGAGTACGCCGCCCGGTTCGGCACCGACGGCGGCGAGGGGCTGTCCAACGTCGACTACGCGCCGATCGCCGAGCTGACCGGCCGCAGCGCCCTCGCGCCGCACGTGTTCAACTGCAACGCCCCGGACACCGGCAACATGGAGGTGCTGCTGAAGTACGGCACCGACGAGCAGCGCGCCCAGTGGCTGGAGCCGCTGCTGGAGGCCCGGATCCGCAGCGCGTTCACGATGACCGAGCCGGACGTCGCCTCCTCCGACGCCACGAACATGGCCGCCACCGCGGTCGTCGACGGCGACGAGGTCGTCGTCAACGGCCGCAAGTGGTGGTCGACGGGCGTCGGCCACCCCGACTGCAGGATCTTCGTGTTCATGGGCCTCACCGACCCCGAGGCCGACCGGCACGCCCGGCACACGATGGTGCTCGTGCCCCGGGACACCCCGGGCGTGAAGGTCGAGCGGATGCTGTCGGTGATGGGCATGCACGACGAGCCGCACGGCCATGGCGAGGTGTCCTTCACCGACGTCCGGGTCCCGCTCTCGAACGTCCTGCTCGGTCCCGGCCGCGCCTTCGAGATCGCCCAGGGCCGGCTCGGCCCGGGCCGGGTGCACCACTGCATGCGGCTCGTCGGTCTCGCCGAGATGGCCCTCGAGCGCGCCGTACGACGGGCCACCTCGCGCACCGCGTTCGGCCGGCCGCTGGCCAAGCTCGGCGGCAACGCGGAGCGGATCGCCGACGCCCGGATCGCCATCGACCAGGCCCGGCTGCTGGTGCTGCACGCGGCCTGGAAGCTGGACACCGCCGGTCCCCGGGGCGCGCTGTCCGAGGTCAGCCAGATCAAGGTGGCGGTGCCGAACATGGCCCAGCAGGTCATCGACATGGCCATGCAGCTGCACGGCGGCGGCGGCTTCGACGAGGCGCTGCCGCTGGCCGCCGCCTGGGTCAGCGCCCGCTCCCTGCGGATGGCCGACGGCCCCGACGAGGTGCACCGGGGCGTGATCGCCAAGCTCGAGCTGGCCAAGCACCGATGAGCCGGGTCCTGGTCACCGGCGCCGCCTCCGGCCTCGGCGCCGCCCTCGTCGAGCGCTTCGCCGAGCGCGGCGACCGGGTCCTCGCCACCGACTTGTCAGAACCTCAGGTGGCAACAGCCACCCCAGGTTCTGACAAGTCGGCGGTCACGTGGCGCGACCTCGACGTCACCTCCGAGGACGACTGGGCGGCGGCGGCCGCGTGGGTGGAGTCGGAGTGGGGCGGGCTGGACGTGCTGGTCAACAACGCCGGGGTCGCCGGCGGGGGCCGGGTCGAGCTGTGCTCGCTCGAGGACTGGCAGTGGATCTTCGACGTCAACCTGTTCGGGGTGGTGCGCGGCACCCGGGCGTTCGTGCCGATGATGAAGCGGCAGGGCTCCGGACGGGTCGTGAACACCGCCTCGCTCGCGGGCCTCGTGCACCCGCCCGGGATGGGGTCCTACAACGCGGTGAAGGCGGCGGTCGTGGCGTTCAGCGAGACGATGTCGCACGAGCTCGCGCCGTACGGCGTCGGCTGCACGGCCGTGTGCCCGTCGTACTTCCGGACCAACCTGATGTCCTCCCTGCGCGGCGGCGACGCCGACCTCGAGGCGCACATCACCCGCCTGGTCGAGAGGTCCCCGATCAGCGCCGACGACATCGCGGTCGCGGTGCTCGACGGCCTCGACCGGGGCCTCGACCTGGTCGTCCCCGACGAGCCGGCCCGCGCGGCGTACGCGCTGAAGCTGGCCGACCGTCCCGCGTACGACGCGCAGATGCGGGCCACCGCGGCCCGGGCCAAGGAGCGTGACGCATGAGCGACCCGACCGTGGAGGTGCGCGGGGAGGACGCGTTCGACGTCGCGGCCGTGGACGCCTGGCTGCGCAAGCAGGGCGCCGACGTGCCGGACGGGACGCCGCAGGTGCGGCAGTTCCCGGGGGGCGCGTCGAACCTGACCTACCTGCTGTCCTACCCGTCGCGCGACCTGATCCTGCGCCGCCCGCCCACCGGCGCGAAGGCGAAGAGCGCCCACGACATGGGCCGCGAGTACACCATCCAGTCCCGGCTCGCCCCGGTCTTCGGGCTGGTCCCGGACATGGTGGCGTTCTGCGACGACCCGGACGTGATCGGCTCGGACTTCTACGTCATGCAGCGGCTCGACGGCACGATCCTGCGCCGCGACCTTCCCGACGGCCTGACCCTGGACGCGCAGGCCGCCCGCACCCTGTGCGAGAACTTCCTCGACGTGCTGGTCCGGCTGCACGCGGTCGACCCGGCCGAGGCGGGGCTCGAGTCGCTGGGCCGCGGCGAGGGGTACGTCGCCCGGCAGGTCGGCGGCTGGTCGGACCGGTACCGCAAGGCCCGCACCGACAACGTCGGCGACTACGAGCGCGTCATGGGCTGGCTCGACGAGCGGCAGCCCGCGGACGTCGCCACCTGCGTGATCCACAACGACTTCCGGCTCGACAACGTGGTGCTGGCCCCGGACGACCCGCTGCGGGTCGTCGGCGTCCTCGACTGGGAGATGGCCACGCTCGGCGACCCGCTGATGGACCTCTCCGGTGCGCTGGCGTACTGGATCCAGGCCGACGACGACCCCACCTTCCGCGCCGCGCGCCGGCAGCCCTCGGACCTGCCCGGGATGATGACCCGCGCCGAGATCGTCGAGACGTACGCCGCCCGCACCGGCCTGTCGGTCACGCCCGAGCAGTGGCGGTTCTACGAGGTGTTCGGGCTGTTCCGGCTCGGCGTGATCGCCCAGCAGATCTACTACCGCTACCACCACGGGCAGACCACCAACGAGGCGTACGCCCGGTTCCTGCCGATGACGATCTACCTCGAGGAGCGCTGCAACCGGCTCATCGACGAGGCCGCGTCATGAGCGTGCTGCTGCTGGTCCGGCACGGCCAGGCGTCCTGGGGCGAGGCCGACTACGACCGGCTGTCCCCGCGCGGCGTCGAGCAGTCCCGGCTGCTCGGTGCGGCGCTGGCCGGGCGCGCCGTACGCCCGGACCTGGTGCTGCGCGGCTCGCTGCGCCGGCACCGGCAGACCGCCGACGCCGCCGTCGAGGGCGCCGGCTGGGAGGCGGAGGTCGTCGAGGACGCCGGCTGGGACGAGTTCGACCACATGCGGACGCTGACCGGCACCGTCGACTGGCACGAGGTCGAGGGCGAGACGTACGACGAGCGGGTCCGCCGCTTCGAGGCCACCATCGAGCGCTGGGCCTCGGGACGGCACGACGAGGAGTACCACGAGAGCTTCCCGGCCTTCCGGTCCCGCGTCGAGGAGGCCCTGGCCCGCTCGCTGGAGCGGCTCGAGCCGAAGCAGACCGCCGTGGTGTTCACCTCCGGAGGGCCGGTGTCCTGGGTGACCGCGACGCTCACCGACGGGGGGACGCTCGCGTGGGCCCGGCTGTCCAAGGTGGTCGTCAACACCTCGGTCACCAAGGTGCTCGACGGCCGCCGCGGCACGAACCTCATCTCGTTCAACGACCACGCCCACCTCGAGGGCGTCGACCCCGACCTGCTCACGTACCGCTGAACCGAGAGGAACCCCTTGTGCGCACAACGATCCTGATCACCGGCGCGAGCTCCGGGCTGGGCGCGGAGATGGCCCGCCAGTTCGCCGCGCGCGGCCACGACCTCGCCCTGTGCGCCCGTCGTACGGACCGCCTGGAGGCGCTCAAGGCCTCGATCACCGCGCAGCACCCGGACGTGCGCGTCGAGGTCCGCGCCCTCGACGTGAACGACCACGACCAGGTGTTCGAGGTGTTCCGGGCCTTCCGCAAGGACTTCGGCACGCTCGACCGGGTCGTGGTGAACGCCGGTCTGGGCAAGGGCGCCCCGCTCGGCACCGGCCGGTTCGACGCCAACCGGGACACCGCGATGACCAACTTCGTCGGCGCGCTGGCCCAGACCGAGGCGGCGCTGGAGATCTTCCGCGACCAGGACGCCGGCCACCTGGTGATGATCTCGTCCATGTCGGCGATGCGCGGGATGCCGGGCACGGTCACGACGTACGCCGCCAGCAAGGCCGCCGTCGCGCACCTGGCCGAGGGGGTCCGCGCCGACGTGATGGGGACGCCGATCACGGTGTCGGTGATCTACCCCGGGTACATCCGCTCGGAGATGAACGAGAAGGTGAAGAGCGCGCCGTTCATGGTCTCCACCGAGAAGGGCGTGGCCGCCATCGTCGACGCCGTCGAGAAGGAGAAGGCCTCCGCCCACGTCCCCGCCTGGCCCTGGGTCCCGGTCGGGCAGGCCCTCAAGCACCTCCCCCTCCCGCTCGCCCGCAGGCTCATGGGCTGACGCCGACCCGGGCCTCCTGCAGGCTTGACCCGGGTCCCGTGCTGGGCGAACCTGTGCTCCCCGGCCGCCTCCCGCGGCCGTCACCGGCAGGGAGGTCCGCATGAGCGGTCGCGTGGTGCACTTCGAGATCCCGTTCGACGACCAGGAGCGTGCGACGGCGTTCTACGGGGAGGCGTTCGGGTGGAACCTCGTCCCGCTGCCCGAGATGCACTACGTGCTCGCGACGACCGGCCCCAGCGACCAGGGACCGCCGAGCGAGCCGGGCTTCATCAACGGCGGCATGCTCGAGCGCGGCCTCCCGGTCGGCGGCCCGGTGCTCACCGTCGAGGTCGACGACATCGACGCGGCCCTGGAGAAGATCGGCACGCTCGGTGGCACGACGGTCTCCGCCAAGCAGGCCGTCGGCGACATGGGCTTCTCGGCGTACTTCAAGGACCCCGAGGGCAACCTGATGGGGCTCTGGCAGAACGCCTGACCCGGCTCGGCGGGACTTCCCCGGGTCAGCGGGAGCGCCAGTTGGCGGCGCCGACCACGATCATCCGGAGCTGGGTGACGGCGGTGCGGACGATCTCGCGCTCGACGTCGGGGCGGTTCGGCGGGGCGAGGATGATCGCCTCGGCGGTGGAGACCATCGCGGTCACGACCAGGTTGGCCATGATCCGCAGGTCGTCGCCGGACCAGGCCTGGGTGTTCGGCAGCCGAGCCAGGTCGGTGGCCAGCTCCCGCTCGAAGAGCTCGAGCTCGTGCCGGATCGCCTCGCGTACGACGGGCGGGCCGCTCGTGCGCTCGCGGGCGATGAACCGGAAGTGCTCCCGACGCTGGTGCACGTGCTCGACCAGCACCGCGACGGACCCCTCGATCACCCCCCGCAGCTCGGCCGACGTCCGGCGCACGTCCCGCAGCATCTCGCGCAGGGAGGCGAACGACTGGTCGACCAGGGCCAGCCCGAGCTCGTCGATCGACGCGAAGTGCCGGTAGAACGCGGTCGGCACGATGCCCACCTGCTTGGTCACCTGACGCAGCGAGACGGTCGCGAGGCTCTCCTCGTCGGCGATCTCGAGGGCCGCGTCGAGGATCGCCTGCCGGGTGCGCTGCTTGCGCTCCTGGCGGGACCCCTCCGACGGTGACGACACGCCGGCACTCTACCGGTCGCCTCGGTGCACGCCCGAGCACCGAACCGGGCCGTGGGCCAGGTCACCAGAAGGCCTTCTTGACCATACCCCCGGTATGCCCTCTATGGTTTCAGTGTACGGCTGTTCACTGAAAGGGATGAACGCCCATGAGCCTCACCCAGACCCTGCTCCGCTCACCCGCCGTCGCCGCGCTCACGTCGCCGCACGGCGTGGACCGCTACCTCGAGCTGGTCAACCCGATGTGGGCCGCACACGAAGTGCGCGCCCGCGTGGTCCGCGTCGAGCGCGAGACGCTCGACGTCACCACCCTCACGCTCCGCCCGACGAACACCTGGAACGGCTTCCGCGCCGGCCAGCACGTGCAGGTCGGCGTCGAGATCGACTCCGTCCGGCACACCCGCTGCTTCTCGGTCAGCTCCTCGGACCTGGCCCGGAAGCTGCACGGCGACCCGACCTTCACGATCACCGTGCGCGCTGACGACGCCGGGCTCGTGTCGAAGCACCTGGCCCGCACCGCCGCGGTCGGCACGGTGCTGCACCTCTCGCAGGCCGAGGGCGGCTTCACGCTCCCGCCCCTGCTCCCGCGCCGGCTGCTGATGATCTCCGGCGGCTCCGGGATCACCCCGGTCATGTCGATGCTGCGCACGCTCGTCGACTTCCGCTACGAGGGCCGGATCACCTTCGTGCACTACGCCCGCACGCCGGAGGAGACGATCTTCCGCGCCGAGCTCGACGCCCTCGCCGAGCTGCCGAACGTCGACGTGCACGTGTTCCACACCCGCACCGGCGACAAGCGGCTCAACGAGCTGCAGCTGCGGAGCGTCGCCCCGTCGTACGCCGACACCCTCACCTACGCGTGCGGCCCGGCCGGGCTCGTGGAGACCGTGCGCGCGCTGTACGGCGAGGACGACGAGCACCTGCACGTCGAGTACTTCAAGACCTCGACGATCGCGCCGGACCCCGAGGCCACCGGGTCCGTCACGTTCACCCGCGCGGGCGCGTCCGCCGCGAACACCGGCGCACCGCTGCTCGAGCAGGCCGAGGCGCTCGGCCTGCGTCCGGCCTACGGCTGCCGGATGGGCATCTGCCTGTCCTGCACCTCCCGCAAGAGCGCCGGCACGGTCCGCAACGTCGTGACCGG
>DASTGV010000010.1:0-9023 GCA_035718765.1 Nocardioidaceae bacterium | reverse complement strand
CGAGACGTCGACCTACGTGCCGTTCGCGTTCGCCGCGGACCGGCCGGGCGCCCCGAACCTGTCGGTGCGTGCGATGCCGGAGCGTGGGAACGCCGGCCTGGTGCAGGTCCTCGACGCGTGCGGCGGCTTCCTGTCAGCGGTCGCGCGCCACGCGGACCCGGGACTCCGGGGCTGGCACCCCTGGGGCGTCTCCGACCCCGACGGGTTCGCGGCGATGGGCACCGTCGAGGTGCTCTTGCACGTGCACGACGTGGCCGGGCCCCTGGGCCTGGCCTGGGACCCCGACCCGTCCGTCGTACGACGCGTGCTGGACCGGCTCTTCCCCGACGCCCCGGTCGACCGGGCGGCGTGGCCCACCCTGCTCCGGGCCACCGGGCGGGACCCGGCCGTGTCTCTGGACGCCTGGCGGTGGGACGCCTCGGTGCGGTAGGTCACAGAGGCGTGCCCCGGCTCAGGAGAAGTCCGGACCCTTGTCGCGGGTGCGCTTGAGCTCGAAGAACCCGGGGGTGGCGGCCACGAGGAGCACGCCGTCCCAGAGCTTGCCGGCGTCCTCGCCCTTCGGGGCCGGAGTCACGACGGGACCGAAGAAGGCGACCCCCTCGGTGGCTATCACCGGGGTGCCGACCTCCATGCCGACCTGGTCCATGCCGGCGTGGTGCGACTTCTTCAGGTCCTCGTCGTAGGCCGTCGAGTCCGCGGCGTCCGCCAGCGAGGTCGGCAGGCCCACCTCCTCCAGCGCCTCCTCGATCAGCTGCCGGTCGATGGAGCGGCCCTGCAGGTGGATCCGGTTGCCGAGGGCCGTGTACAGCGGCAGCAGCACCCGGTCGCCCTCGGCCTGCGCGGCGGCGATGGCGACGCGGACGGGGCCCCAGGCGGGCTCCAGCATCTTGCGGTACTCGTCGGGGATGTCCTTGTCCTGGTTGAGGTAGGCCAGGCTCATCACGTGGAAGGAGGGGGCGATCGGCCGGACCTTCTCCACCTCCAGCAACCAGCGCGAGGTCATCCAGGCCCACGGGCAGAGCGGGTCGAACCAGAAGTCGACGGGGGTGCGCTCGGTGGCGGTCTCGGGGGCGGACTCGGTGGCGGTCAACGGGACTCCTACGGGTCGGGGCAACGGTCGTGGTGCGTCAGTTGCGCACACCAAGGGAACGACCCTGTTCGATTGGGTTATTCCCCACGCCGAATGGGACAATGCGCGCATGCCTGGAACCAACCTGACCCGGGACGAGGCGCGCACCCGCGCCGGTCTCCTGGAGGTCGACTCCTACACCGTGGACCTCGACCTCGACCCCTCCCGCACCACGACCTTCGGCTCCACGACCGTGATCCGGTTCCGCAGCCGCACCGAGGGCGCCTCGACCTTCGCCGACCTCGTCGGCGCCACGATCCACGAGCTCACCCTCAACGGCCGAGCCCTGGACCCGGCGGAGGTGTACGCCGACCACCGGATCCGGCTCGACGGCCTGGAGGCCGACAACGAGCTGCGCGTGGTGGCCGACTGCACCTACAGCCACACCGGCGAGGGCCTGCACCGGTTCGTCGACCCCGCCGACGACCGGGTCTACCTCTACTCGCAGATGGAGGTGCCGGACGCCCGCCGGGTCTTCACCACCTTCGAGCAGCCCGACCTCAAGGCGGTCTTCCGGTTCACGGTGACCGCTCCCGCGCACTGGGTGGTGGTGTCGAACGCGCCCACCCCCGAGCCGGTCCCGGCCGAGGGCGACCGCGCCGTCTGGGCGTTCCCCGAGACCGAGCGCCTCTCGACGTACGTCACCGCGATCGTGGCCGGCGAGTACCACGCGGTCCACGACACCTACGCCGGCAAGCACGGCGACATCCCGCTGGGCCACTACTGCCGGCAGTCGATGGTGCCGTACTTCGACACCGCCGAGCTCGTGGAGGTCACCAAGCAGGGCTTCGCGTTCTTCGAGGACGCCTTCGACTTTCCTTACCCGTTCCACAAGTACGACCAGCTCTACGTGCCCGAGTTCAACAACGGCGCGATGGAGAACGCCGGCTGCGTGACCCTGCGCGACGAGTACCTCCCCCGCAGCCGGCAGGCCACCTGGTTCTACGAGCAGCGCGCCAACACCGTGCTCCACGAGATGGCGCACATGTGGTTCGGCGACCTGGTCACCATGAGGTGGTGGGACGACCTGTGGCTGAACGAGTCGTTCGCCGAATGGGCCTCGCACCACGCGCTGGTGGCCGCCACGTCGTACGACGAGGCGTGGACCGGGTTCACCAACTCCCGCAAGAACTGGGCCTACCGCCAGGACCAGCTGCCCTCCACGCACCCGATCGCCGCGGACAACCACGACCTCGAGGCCGTCGAGGTCAGCTTCGACGGGATCACCTACGCCAAGGGCGCCGCCGCGCTGAAGCAGCTGGTCGCGTGGGTGGGTGAGGTCGAGTTCTTCGAGGGCCTGCGCGCCTACTTCCGCCGGCACGCGTTCGGCAACTCGGAGTTCGCGGACCTGCTGGGTGCCCTGGAGGAGACCTCCGGCCGCGACCTCGGCTCCTGGGCCGAGGAGTGGCTGCAGACCAGCGGCGTGAACACGCTGGCGGTGGACGCGACCGTCGACGACGAGGGTCGCTACACCTCGTTCGCGGTCACGCAGAGCGCGCACCCGGACCACCCGGCACTGCGCCGGCACCGGATCGGGATCGGCCTCTACGACCGGGGCGAGGACGGCCGCCTGGTGCGGCGCACCGCGGTCGAGACCGACGTCGTCGGCGAGCGCACCGACGTGGCCAAGCTGCTCGGCGCCGAGCAGCCGGACCTCGTGCTGCTCAACGACGGCGACCTGACCTACGCCAAGATCCGCTTCGACGAGCGGTCGCTGGCCACCGTCCGGGAGTCCATCCAGGACATCGACGACTCGCTGGCGCGGGCGCTGTGCTGGGGCGCGCTGTGGGACATGACCCGGGACGCGGAGCTGCCCGCGGGCGACTTCGTGGCCCTCGTCCTGCAGGGCATCGGCGCCGAGTCCGACGAGACCGCGGTCAAGCAGCTGCCGGTCTACGTGCAGATCGCGATCGACCAGCTCGCCCACCCCGACAAGCGGGCCGAGGTGCGCGCCACGTGGGAGAGCGGGCTGCGTCGCCTCCTCGAGGACGCCGACCCGGGCAGCGACCACCAGCTGACCTTCGTGAAGGCGTTCGCCGGCACCGTCGGCAAGCGGGTCCCTCCGTCGTCGTACGGCGGCGCGGCCCGCAGCGAGCAGGGTCTGGCCCTGCTCGAGGGGCTGCTCGACGGCAGCGTCACGCTGGCGGGCTTCGACGTCGCCCCCGACCTGCGCTGGGCGCTGGTCACCGCTCTGGCCCGGGCCGGGCGGGCCGACGAGGCCCGCATCGCCGAGGAGCTCGCGCGCGACAACACGATCTCGGGGCGGGAGCGGGCCGCTGCCGCGCGAGCGGTGCTGCCCTCCGCGGAGGCCAAGGCCCAGGCGTGGAACGACGCCGCGCTGCGCGACGACATCTCCAACGAGACCCAGCGCAGCATCGCCTACGTCTTCGACTGCTCCGAGCAGGAGGACGTGCTCGCGGAGTACCTCGAGCGCTACCTCACCGTCGCCGACACGATCTGGGAGGAGAAGGGCACCCAGATCGCCTCGACGATGCTGGAGTACATGTTCCCGCGGGTGCTGACCGGCCAGGCGACCCTGGACCGGGTGGACGCCTGGCTGGCGACCTCGTCGGCCAACCCGGCCGCGAAGCGCTACGTGAGCGAGGCCCGCGCCGACGTCGTGCGGGCGCTCGCCGCCCAGCGCGCCGACGCCTGAGCCGGCAGACGACGAAGGGCCGCACCCGTGACGGGTGCGGCCCTTCGTGCGTCTGGCGCATGACCTGCGCGGGCGAGGTCAGGAGCCGTGCCGGACCTGCGGGCGCCGGGCGTGCTCCGCGAGCTGCTGGACGCCCTGGACGATGCCACCGACCAGGTCGCCGGCGGCGAAGGCGCTCTGCATGGCCAGCACCGCCAGGTGCACCTCGGCGTCGTCGAGGACCCGGCGTGCCTCGGTGCCGGTCACGATCTCGAGGAGCTTGGCGGCGGGGTCCACGAGCACCAGGACGGACCGCTCGGGGGCGACCAGGGTGGCGTGCAGCCGCTCGGCGAACGGTCGTGACTCGCCCTCGGAGCGGCCGACGAACACGGAGAACTCGTAGCGGCACAGCGTCTCCGCGTCCCGGATGGCCCGGTCGATCTCATGCCGCTGCGCGGCCGTGAACGGCTCACCAGCGGCCACTGGCGCCACCTCGTTCGTCCGGGTGGTCGGAGGTGCCGCCCACGGCCAACGGCTGCTCGGTGCGGTCGGCGGCCGCGACACCGCCGCGCGGGCCGCCGAACCACTCGGGCTCACTGCGCCACGGCTGGCCCGGCTGGTAGCTGCCCTTGCCCTTGCCCATCATCGAGGGCAGGCAGACCAGCAGCGTGATCAGTGCGAACAGCGCGGCCGGGATCACCACCAGGACCGTGATCACGTACAGCGGGGAGTACGGACGGTTGTTCTCCCACTGCGCCGGAGCGTCCGCGAACGCGGGGGCCGTGAGACTCGTCACGAGCAGCGCGGGGACCGCGGTGGCCAGCGTCGCGGCCCTGCGGAGGATCGTGCTGCGGGGGGTGTGTTCGGGGTGGTTCGTCACACACGCAGGGTACCGAATGTCGGCTTGGAAGCCGCAGCCCATGTCTCGTACCGTCGTGCCCCATGAGTCTCCTGGACACAGCCCCTACGTGTACCGCGGACGACAAGTGGTGCCTCTGGGTGGACAAGGTCACCGGGAACGCCTGGTTGGCCCAGGCGGCCAACTGGCTCATCGCCAAGCCGCTCGCGATCCTCATCCTGGTCCTGCTCGCCCTCGGCATCCGCTGGTTCCTGCACCGCGTGATCGACCGCCTCGTGCGCCGCGCCGCCGAAGGCCTCCCCAGCCCGGTGCTGCGGCGCCGTCGGGAGCGCGCGCAGCAGGGCCAGACCGTGCTGGCCGGGCGCCGCGTGCAGCGGGCCGAGACGATGGGCTCGCTGCTCAAGAGCATCACCTCGATCGTGGTGTTCACGATCTTCGGGATCACCGCGATCGCTGAGCTCGGCTACCCCGTCGGTCCGCTCCTGGCCAGCGCCGGTGTCGTCGGCGTCGCGCTGGGCTTCGGCGCGCAGAGCCTGGTCAAGGACTTCCTGTCGGGCATCTTCATGATCTTCGAGGACCAGTACGGCGTCGGCGACTCGGTCGACCTCGGCGAGGCGGGCGGGACCGTCGAGGCGGTCGGCCTGCGGGTCACCCGGCTCCGCGACGTGGAGGGCACCGTCTGGTACGTCCGCAACGGCGAGATCCTGCGGGTCGGCAACCAGAGCCAGAACTGGGCCCGCACGGTGCTCGACATCCCGATCGCGCTGAACCAGGACCTGGTCCGCGTGCAGCAGGTGCTCCAGGACGTCGCCCACGACCTGTGGGAGGACGACGACTTCAAGCACCAGATCATCGAGGAGCCCTCGGTCTGGGGCGTGCAGGACCTGACCCCGAACTGGATCACGGTCCGCGTCACGCTCAAGACCGCCCCGCTGGAGCAGTGGGCGGTCGCCCGCGAGATGCGGCAGCGGATCAAGTACCGCTTCGACGCCGAGGGCATCGAGCTCGCCCGCCCGACCGGGCAGCTCTGGGGCCAGCCGGTCTGACCGCCGAGGCGTCCCGTCCTGCGCCCCGAACAACGCCGAGGCGTCGCGTTCTGCGGAGTTTCCCGCACAGAACGCGACGCCTCGGCCGTGTCGGCACCGCAGAACGCGACGCCTCAGCGTGGTGGTCAGGCCAGGGAGGCGTCCAGGGTGATCGTCGTGCCGGTCAGCGCCTGCGAGACGGGACAGTTCGTCTTCGCGTCCTCCGCGGCCGCGGCGAAGGCGTCGGCGTCGATCCCCTCGACGCTGCCGACCACGGTCAGGTGGATGCCGGTGATGCCCTCACCGGGCTGGAACGTGACGTCCGCCTGCGTGTCGAGCGCCTGCGGCGGCGTGCCGGCGCCGGCCAGGGCGTGGGAGAGGGCCATCGAGTAGCACGCCGAGTGGGCCGCGGCGATCAGCTCCTCGGGGCTGGTCTTGCCGTTGGGCTGCTCCGCGCGCGACGGCCACGACACGTCGTACGTGCCGATCCCGGACGACTCCAGGCTCACCTTCCCGGCGCCCTCCATGAGCGAGCCCTCCCAGTGGGTCTTCGAGGTGCGCGTCGTGGCCATGCGGTGTCTCCTTCAGCTCGGTGGGTGATGGGGTGCGCGTCCGAGCCTTGCCGAGTCGTAGACAATGGACAAGTGACGACGACCCCCGATGGACAGACGTTCTACGACGCGATCGGCGGCTACCCGACGATCGCGAAGATCGTCGCCCGGTTCTACGAGGGCGTCGCCGGGGACGAGGTGCTCCGGCCGCTCTACCCCGAGGAGGACCTCGGTCCGGCCGAGGAGCGGTTCCGGATGTTCCTGGTGCAGTACTGGGGCGGCCCGACGACGTACTCCGAGCAGCGCGGCCACCCGCGGCTGCGGATGCGGCACGCGCCGTTCGCGGTCACCCCGCGGGCCAAGGAGCACTGGCTGATGCACTTCCGGGCCGGTCTCGACGAGGCGAACCTCTCCCCCGAGCTCGACGCGCAGTTCTGGGACTACGTCACCCACGCGGCGCAGTTCATGGTGAACACCTTCGACGAGCCGGTCTGACCGGACCCGTCCGGCGCTACCGCTCGAGCACGGCCTCCAGCCGGCCGCGCTCGGCGTCGGTGAGCGGGCGGGAGCGCTGGGCCGCGAGGTCGAAGGCCACCAGCCGCACCTGGGCCGTGGAGTACACCGTCTCGTCGGCCGCGCCGCCGGTGATCCGGCAGCCCAGGTCGTACGACGACGTGCCGATCCCGGTCACCCAGGTCTCCACGGCGTAGGCCTCGGGGCGGAACAGGATCGGCCGCTTGTAGTCGACGTCGATGCGGGCCACCACCTGACGCAGCGTGGACTCGGCCGAGGGGTCGAGCAGCGGCTCGTCGAGCGACTGGATGAACGCGATCCGCGCCTCCTGGTAGTACTCGAAGTACTTCACGTTGTTCACGTGCCCGTAGACGTCCACGTCGGAGAACCGGACGTGGCAGTCGTAGACGTGCCGCTTCACCGACCCACCCCCAGCGGCTCGTCGGCCTCCAGGAAGCGCTCCAGGACGGCGCGTTCCTCGTCGCGGATCCGCCGGGGCCGCTCCTCGCCGAAGATGTACGGCGTGAGCACCGTGCGGGCCCGGGCGTACACCCGGCGTACCCCGTCCGGCTGCTCGTCGAGGATCTCGTAGGCCATCGTGAACGACGCGGCGCGGATCCTGGTGACCCAGGACTCGATGCGGACCGGCTCGGGGCGGAACACCAGCGGCGCGACGAACTCCACCTCGTGCCGGACCACGACGGTCCCCTCGGCGAGCTGCTCGCCGCCGGTCGCGGGGGCGTGCACCCGGAGCATGTCCACCCGGGACTCCTGCAGGTAGTCCACGTAGGTGACGTTGTTGACGTGCCCCAGCGAGTCCATGTCGGCCCAGCGAAGCGGGCAGAGGTAGATGTGTCGAGCCACACAGGCATCCTCCCAGCACGGGGACCTAGGCTGGCGGGGACGTCCGGCTACGCGCCGGTAACCGACCCGACGAGGAGTCCCCCATGCCCGAGGCCGTGATCGTTTCCGCCGCCCGCTCCCCCATCGGCCGAGCGTTCAAGGGCTCGCTCAAGGACCTGCGCCCCGACGACCTGACCGCGACGATCGTGCGCACGGCGCTGGACAAGATCCCCGAGCTGGACCCGAAGGACATCGACGACCTCTACCTCGGCTGCGGGCTGCCGGGCGGCGAGGGCGGCTTCAACATGGGCCGGATCGTCTCGGTGCTCCTCGGCTACGACCACCTGCCCGGCGCCACGATCACCCGCTACTGCTCGTCGTCGGTCCAGACCACCCGGATGGCGTTCCACGCGATCAAGGCCGGGGAGGGCGACGTGTTCATCTCCGCCGGCGTCGAGACCGTGTCGCGCTTCGCGAAGGGGAACTCCGACTCGCTGCCGGACACGCACAACCCGGTCTTCGCCGACGCCGAGCGGCGCACGGAGGAGACCGCCCAGGGCGGCGTGGACTGGGTGGACCCGCGCGAGAACGGTGCCGTGCCGGACGCGTACATCGCGATGGGCCAGACCGCCGAGAACGTCGCCCGGCTGCGCGGGCTCACCCGGGAGGAGCTCGACGAGTTCGGCGTGCGCAGCCAGAACCTCGCCGAGAAGGCGATCAAGGACGGTTTCTGGCAGCGGGAGATCACGCCGGTGACGACGCCCGACGGCACGGTCGTCTCGGCCGACGACGGTCCCCGGGCGGGGGTGACGCTGGAGGGGGTCGCCGACCTGAAGCCGGTGTTCCGTCCCGACGGCGTGGTCACGGCCGGCAACTGCTGCCCCCTCAACGACGGCGCGGCCGCCGTGGTGGTGATGAGCGACACCAAGGCGAAGGAGCTCGGCCTGACGCCGCTGGCGCGGGTGGTCTCGACCGGTGTGACCGCTCTGTCCCCCGAGATCATGGGGCTCGGCCCGGTCGAGGCGTCCAAGCAGGCGCTGAAGCGCGCGAACATGACGATCGACGACATCGACCTGGTGGAGATCAACGAGGCGTTCGCGGCCCAGGTGGTCCCGTCGTACCAGGACCTCGGGATCGACCTGGACAAGCTGAACGTCAACGGCGGCGCGATCGCGGTGGGTCACCCGTTCGGCATGACCGGCGCGCGGCTGCAGAACACGATGATCAACTCGCTGCAGTTCCACGACAAGCAGACCGGCCTGATCACGATGTGCGTGGGCGGCGGGCAGGGCATGGCCCTCGTGCTCGAGCGACGGGCCAGTGCTGGTCGACAACCAGCTGCGCCAACCGCAGCCGGGCACGCGGGGTCAGGGCAGCGTTGGCATGGGTAGCGTGGGACACGAAGACCTCCTGGTCGTGGAGCGGTTCCTTAGACAGCTCCACTCCACATCGGGAGGTCTTCACCCAT
>DASTGV010000009.1:0-9077 GCA_035718765.1 Nocardioidaceae bacterium | reverse complement strand
GGCTGGCTCATCGTCTGCTGGAGCGTCTGGCTCACGTTGTCGATGTCGTTGGTGACCCGGGAGAGCAGCTCACCGCGCGGCTGCCGGTCGAAGTAGCTCAGCGGCAGCCGGTTGATCTTCTCCTCGACGTCGGAGCGCATCCGTCGCACGGTGTTCTGCACGACGCCGTTGAGGATGAAGCCCTGGAGCCACATCAGCAGCGACGAGGCGAGGTACACCGCAAGCACGAGCATCAGCACGTGCCCGACGGCGGTGAAGTCGACGCCGCGGCCTGGCACCACGTCCATGCCGGCCAGCATGTCGGCGAGCTTGTCCTCGCCGCGGGCCCGCAGCCCCGCGACAGCCTCGGCCTTGGTGGTGCCGGCCGGCAGCCGCCGGCCGAACAGCCCGGAGAAGATCAGGTCGGTCGCGTGGCCCAGGATCTTCGGACCCACGACGCTGAGCGCGACGCTGACGACGGCGAGCAGCAGGACCGCGACCGCCGGGCCGCGGTCGGGACCCATCCGCCGGACGAGCCGCTTGGCCGACGGCCCGAAGCTCATCGACTTCTGGCCGACCATGCCGCCGCCGAAGGGTCCGCGGCCGGGACCCGGGCCGGCCACGACCCGCTCGGTCTCCTTCATCGGACCGGCGGGCCGGCCGCCGGACTGGGTGGCGGTCACGCTGCCTCCTCCGCGGTCAGCTGGGACCGCACGATCTCCTGGTAGGTCTCGCAGGTCTCGAGCAGCTCGGCGTGCCGGCCCCGGCCGACGACCTCGCCGTCCTCGAGCACGAGGATCTGGTCGGCGTCGACGATCGTGGAGACCCGCTGCGCCACGATCAGGACGGTCGCGTCGGTGGTGACCGGTCGCAGCGCCGCGCGCAGCCGGGCGTCGGTGGCGAGGTCCAGCGCGGAGAACGAGTCGTCGAACAGGTAGATCTCCGGTCGCCGCACCAGCGCCCGCGCGATCGCGAGCCGCTGCCGCTGGCCGCCGGACACGTTGGTGCCGCCCTGCGTGATCGGGGCGTCCAGCCCCTCGGGCATCGCCTCGACGAAGTCCCGTCCCTGTGCGATCTCCAGGGCCCGCCACAGCTCGTCGTCGGTGGCGTCCGGCTTGCCGTAGAGCAGGTTGGAGCGGACGGTGCCCGAGAACAGGTACGCCTTCTGCGGCACCAGCCCGATCCGGCTCCAGAGCAGCTCCGGCTCCAGGTCGCGTACGTCGACCCCGTCGACGTACACCGCACCGGCGGTCACGTCGAACAGCCGCGGCACCAGGTTGACCAGCGTGGTCTTGCCGGCGCCGGTGGACCCGATCACCGCCGTGGTCTGCCCGACCCGTGCGGTGAGGCTGACGTCGCGCAGCACCGGGGCGTCGGCGCCCGGGTAGGTGAACTGCACGCCGCGCAGCTCGAGCTCGCCGCGGCCGGCGACGGTGGTGACCGGCGAGGCGGGCGGGGCGACGGACGAGGAGGTGTCGAACACCTCGGCGATCCGGTCCGCGCACACCGTGGCCCGCGGCACCATGATCAGCATGAAGGTCGCCATCATCACCGACATCAGGATCTGCACGAGGTAGGCCAGGAACGCGGTGAGCTCGCCGATCTGCATCGACCCGGCGTCGACGCGGTGGCCGCCGAACCAGAGCACGGCCACGCTGGACAGGTTCATGATCAGCATCACGGTCGGGAACATCGTGGCCATCCACCGTCCGGTGCGCACCGCGACCTCGGTGAGGTCGTCGTTGGCCCGGCCGAACCGCCGGGTCTCCACGGGCTCGCGGACGAAGGCGCGGACCACCCGGATGCCGGTGATCTGCTCGCGCAGGATCCGGTTCACCGCGTCGATGCGGGTCTGCATGAGCCGGAAGCCCGGGACCATCCGGGAGATGATGAAGCCGACCGCGAGGAACAGCAGCGGCACGCAGACCGCCAGCAGCCAGGACAGCCCGAGGTCCTCGCGCATCGCCATCAGCACGCCGCCGACCATCATGATCGGCGCGGCGACCATCATCGTGCAGGTCATCAGCACGAGCATCTGCACCTGCTGCACGTCGTTGGTGTTGCGGGTGATCAGCGACGGCGCGCCGATCTGGTAGACCTCGCGGCTCGAGAACGACCCGACCCGGTGGAAGATCCCGGCCCGCACGTCGCGCCCGAAGGCCATCGCGGTCCGCGCCCCGACGTACACCGCGCCGCCGCTGCAGAGGATCTGCACCAGCGAGACGGCCAGCATCATCGCGCCGGTGTGGACGATGTAGCCGGTGTCGCCCGTGGCGACCCCGTTGTCGATGATGTCGGCGTTGAGGCTGGGCAGGTACAGCGCGGCCATGGTGCCGACGAACTGGAGCAGCACGACGAGGCCGAGCGGCCTCCGGTAGGGCGCGAGGTACTCCCTCAGGATGCGCAGCAGCACGTTCAGTCCCCCTTCTCGGAACGGGTGCGGATGCCGTCGAGCAGCGCGTCGACGATCTGCTCGGCGGTGAGGCGGGTCTCGGGGTCGACGCCGGGGTGCCGCGAGCCGAGCACCAGGGTGCGCAGCAGGGTGGCGGCGGTGGACGGGTCGACCCGCAGCTCGTCGGCGTGCGGCTCGAAGACCCGGGTGAGCATCACCTGGAGGTTCTTGTTGGCCTCGTTGAAGAAGGCCGGCGGGCCGGTCTGGTGCCGCCGCTTGGGCGGCTGGGACATCCAGATCCGGCGCAGCGCCATCATCACCACGTTGACCCGGTCGGAGCGCTCGATCATCCGGTCGGTGGTGATCCGGACCCGCTCGCGCAGGTCGTCGTGGCCGGCGAGCGCCGCCTCGAGCTCGGCCCCGCCGTCCTTGGGGTTCATGGTCTCCTCGGCCGCGGCCAGCAGGAGGGCCGGCTTGTCGGGGAAGACCCGGAAGATCGTGCCCTCCGCGATGCCGGCGGCCTCGGCGATCTGCTTGGTGCTGACGTCGTCACCGTGCCGGAGCAGCAGCGGGACGACCGCGTCGACGATCGCGCGGCGGCGGTCGTCGGGGGCCATCGGCGCGGCACGCCGCCGCTCGGTCCGGGTCACCCGCCCAGCCTAAATGAGTGAGCACTCACTCACAAGCGGTTTTCCGCTACGGGGCGAGCCGGTCCACCGCCCAGGGCGCGTGCGGGTCGTCCTCACGGCGCCGGTAGCGCAGCCGGTCGTGCATCCGCCCCTTGCGGCCCTGCCAGAACTCGACCACCTCGGGGCTGACCCGGAAGCCGCCCCAGTGCGGCGGCACCGGCACGTCGTCCAGCTCCGCGAACTGGGCCAGCACCCCGCCGTACCGCTCGTCGAGGGCCGAGCGCGACGCCACCACCCGGGACTGCGGGGACGCCCAGGCGCCCAGCTGGGACTCGCGCGGGCGGCTGCCGAAGTAGGCCTCGCTCTCCTCCGTGGACACCCGGGCCGCGGTCCCCTCGACCCGCACCTGCCGCTGCAGGTCGTGCCAGGGGAACAGCAGCGCCACGTGCGGGTTCGCCGCGATGTCGGCCCCCTTGCGCGACTCGTAGTTGGTGAAGAACACGAAGCCGCGCTCGTCGACCCCCTTGAGCAGCACCATCCGCGAGGACGGGCGGCCCTGCGCCGAGACCGTCGAGACCACCATCGCGTTCGGCTCGTGCAGCCCCGAGGCGACCGTGTCGTCCATCCACCGCCGGAACATCGTGATCGGGTCGGGCTCCAGGTCGGGTACGTCGAGCCCGTGGTCGCCGTACTCGCGACGGAGGGCGGCCAGGTGCGGAGCGGACGTGTCGTCAACCATCCCCCCAACCTAGTGAGACACCGGTCGGACCCAGAGGTGACGGGCCGGTAACAAAGGGGCATGATGACGGGGCTTGCGGGGGCGACGGACGCCAAGGGCTCAGGACAGGGAGACGCGATGGCCAGCGACAACGAGGTCCGCCACGGGCTGGAGGGCGTGGTCGCCTTCGAGACCGAGATCGCCGAGCCGGACAAGGAGGGGTCCGCGCTCCGCTACCGCGGCGTGGACATCGAGGAGATCGTCGGCCGGGTCCCGTTCGAGAACGTCTGGGGCCTGCTGATCGACGGCGCCTACCGCCCCGGCCTCCCGCCCGCCGAGGCCTACAACATCCCCGTGCACACCGGGGACATCCGCGTCGACGTGCAGGCCGCGATCGCGATGCTCGCGCCCGCCTTCGGGATGCGGCAGACCTACGACATCTCCGACGAGCAGGCGCGCGAGGACCTCAGCCGGGTCGCGGTGATGGTGCTGTCCTACGCCGCCCAGGCGGCTCGCGGGCTGCACCAGCCGGTCGTGCCGCAGAAGGAGGTCGACCACGGCCGCACCCTCGCCGAGCGGTTCATGATCCGCTGGAAGGGCGAGGCCGACCCCAAGCACGTCAAGGCGATCGACGCCTACTGGTCCTCGGCGGCCGAGCACGGCATGAACGCCTCGACGTTCACTGCCCGCGTGATCACCTCCACCGGCGCCGACGTGGCGGCCGCGTTCTCCGGGGCGATCGGCGCGATGAGCGGCCCCCTGCACGGCGGCGCACCGTCGCGCGTCCTTGGCATGATCGAGCAGGTCGAGAAGACCGGCGACGCCGCGGCGTACGTCAAGGGACTGCTGGACAACGGCGAGCGGCTGATGGGCTTCGGGCACCGGGTCTACCGGGCCGAGGACCCGCGCGCCCGGGTGCTGCGGCGGACGGCGAAGGAGCTGAACGCCCCGCGCTACGAGGTGGCCGAGGCCCTGGAGAAGGCGGCGCTGGCCGAGCTCCGCGAGCGCCGGCCGGACCGTGTCCTGGAGACCAACGTGGAGTTCTGGGCCGCGATCGTGCTCGACTTCGCCGAGGTGCCGGCGAACATGTTCACCTCGATGTTCACCTGCGCCCGCACCGGCGGCTGGTCGGCGCACATCCTCGAGCAGAAGCGGACCGGGCGGCTGATCCGGCCCTCCGCGGTCTACGCCGGGCCGCCCGAGCGCAAGGCCGACGAGGTCGACGGGTGGGACCCGGGCTGGGCCTGAGCGAACCGCCGGGGACCGGCGTGGCAGAGTGACCTGGACAGCACCTGTCCGGGATGGACCATTCGGAACCGTTCTGACAGGATCGTCCGGGCTCGTTCAGAGAGGCAGCGGTCCGCACCGGTTCTCGGAGGATCACTCATGCACCTGCAGATCGACGTCACCCGCATCGGCGGCTACACCGTCGTGAGCCCCCAGGGCGAGATCGACTTCGCGACCGGCCCGCAGCTCAAGGACGCCCTCACCGAGCTGCTCGTGGCCGGCGAGGTCAACCTCGTCGTCGACCTCCTCGCGGTGGACTTCATCGAGTCGACCGGGCTCGGCGCCCTCATCGGCGGCCGCCGCCGCGCGCACGCGCTCAAGGGGTCCCTGGTGCTGGTGTGCACCGAGGAGCAGATGCTGAAGATCTTCCGGATCACGGGCCTGGACAAGGTGTTCACGATCCACGACAGCGTCGAGGCCGCCACGGCCACCGAACCGGCCGTCGCCGGGTAGGCCCGGCCAGGTACCCCCAGGACTACCGCCAGGACGCGAGCCGCTTGCCGAAGCACCGGGACTTCGGCGACCAGGCGTAGTGGCCCCAGTTCTCGGTGAGCTCGTAGCCCGCCTCCACGTACATCCGGATCGCCGCCGGCTGCTCGGTCCCGGTCTCCAGCACCATCACGTCCGCCCCCGCGGCCCGGGCCGTCCGCTCCAGGTACGCGAGCAGCGCGTTGCCGTGGCCGCGCCGGCGGGCACCGGGTGCGACGTACATCCGCTTGATCTCGGCGTCCCCGGTCGCCCCCAGGACGTGCACGTCGGGACGCAGCCGCCAGCCACCCATCGCGACCGGCTCGTCGCCGAGGTAGCCGAGGAAGAACGCGCCGCGCGGCGGGTCGAAGACCCCGTCCTCGATCGGCGAGGTGTCCGGACCGCCGTAGAGGACGACGTACTCCGCCTGGACCTGCTCGACGAGCCGCTGGGTGTCCGCGTCCAGGAAGCCGACCTGCGCGACGCGGAGCCGGTCCGTGCGCAGGTCGCTCATGATGTGTCCCCGTTCGTGGTCGGCGCGGATGCGGGTGCCAGAATAGGCGGGCACCCGCACGCAGGCTGACAACGAGGTCAGGCGTTCGCACCCGAGATCCGAGGTAGCAGCCACCGTGACCGACCCGATCACCATCCCCGACCACCTCAAGCCCGCCGACGGCCGTTTCGGCGCCGGCCCGTCCAAGGTCCGCGTCGAGGCGCTCCGGGCGCTCGCCGCCACCGGCACCTCCCTGATGGGCACCTCGCACCGGCAGGCGCCGGTGAAGAACCTCGTCGGCCGGGTCCGCGAGGGCGTCTCCGCCCTGTTCGGGACCCCCGACGGCTACGAGGTCGTGCTGGGCAACGGCGGCGCCACCGCCTTCTGGGACGTCGCGACGTTCGGCCTGATCCGGGAGCGCAGCCAGCACCTGTCGTTCGGCGAGTTCTCCTCCAAGTTCGCCACCGCCGCCAAGCAGGCGCCGTTCCTGGGCGAGCCGACCGTGATCGAGTCCCCCACCGGCACCCGCCCGCAGCCGCGGGCCGAGGCCGGGGTCGACGTCTACGCCTGGGCCCACAACGAGACGTCCACCGGCGTGATGGCTCCGGTACGCCGGGTCGAGGGCGCCGACGACGACGCGCTGGTGCTCATCGACGCGACCTCCGGCGCCGGCGGCCTGCCGGTCGACATCACCCAGGTCGACGCCTACTACTTCGCGCCGCAGAAGAACTTCGGCTCCGACGGAGGGCTCTACGTCGCGGTGCTGTCGCCGGCGGCCCTGGAGCGCGCCGCGGAGATCGCCGCGACCGACCGGTGGGTGCCGGCCTTCCTCGACCTGCCCACCGCGATCGACAACTCCACGAAGAACCAGACCTACAACACCCCCTCGGTGGCGACGCTGTTCCTGATGGCCGAGCAGCTCGACTGGCTCAACGGCAACGGCGGCCTGGAGTTCGCGGTCTCGCGGACCACCGACAGCTCGAGCCGGCTCTACGCCTGGGCGGAGAAGACCGCCTACACGACGCCCTACGTCGCCGATCCCGACGAGCGCTCGCTGGTGATCGGCACCATCGACTTCGACGACAGCGTGGACGCCGCCGCGGTCGCGAAGACGCTGCGGGCCAACGGGATCGTGGACGTCGAGCCCTACCGCAAGCTCGGCCGCAACCAGCTGCGGGTGGCGATGTTCCCGGCGATCGACCCGGCCGACGTGGAGGCGCTCACCGCCTGCGTGGACCACGTAGTCGCGAACCTCTGAGCGTCAGGTAGCCCAGCAGCCCGACCCCGGCCGCGACCAGGACGGTCCAGCCCCACTGCGTCACGGTCCGGGTGAGCGGCCGCGCGTTCGTGGGGCCCGGCGCCCCGGCCGACGGGTCCGCCGGCGCGGCCGTCGGGGTGGCCGACGGGTCGGTCAGCGCCGCGGGCAGGCTCACCTGGAGCACGTCGCTGTGCGCCCCCTCCGTCGAGATCAGCACCCGCCCGGTCCTCGAGACCGAGATGCCCTCGCCCTGGCGCTGCTGCGGCAGCCGGACGGTGCCGATGGGCGCGAAGCCCGGGAACGTGTAGACGGTGGCAGTGCCGTAGGTGCGCAGCAGCACCCGCTTCCCGTCGGGGAAGAACGTCCCGTCGGTGACCAGCCCGGTGACCCGGGCGAACACCGTGAGCCGGTTCGGCCGCTCCCCCGGGTGCGGGTGGGGCGGCGCGGCGTACACCGTCCCGCCGAAGGCGGACTTGGAGACCACGAAGAACCGGCCCGTGCGCGGGTGCACCAGCAGGGTCTCGGCGTCGTGCGGGCCGTCGGGGTAGGTGAACGTGTAGCGGCGCGCCGGCCGGTCCCGCGTCGTGGTGCCCGGGACCACGCGGTAGGCCGCGATGCTGTCGCGGCGCCCGCGGTTGTCCCCCGTGTCCCCGGCCCAGACCACGCCGTGGCGCCCCGGGGCGAGCGCCTCGACGTCGTCGACCTCGTCGGCGTACGTCGTCCGGCTGACCAGCCGGCCGCCGGCCGGGTCGAAGCCGTAGATCACCGCGTCGTCGCCGGAGTCGTTGGTGGTGTAGACGACCCGGCCGGTGTCGACGAGCCCGCTGGACTCGATGACGGCCTCGTCGTCCATCGTGAACAGCGTCCGGCCCGGCACCTTCTCGTTGTCCTGCGCGTGGGCGGGCGCGGGCACGGCCACGCACAGGACGGCCAGCGCGGCGGCCGCGCTACGCCAGGCGGTCACGCAGCAGCTCCGCGAGCTTCGGGTGCACACCCCACGTGCGGGTCAGCTCGTCGAGCTCCTCGCGGGCGCCGGCACCGGGGGCCGCCCCGGTGCGCACGGCGCGCAGCAGGGTGTTGCGCGGGGTGTGCTTGCTGTCCACGAACTCGATGACGTCCACGCGGTAGCCCGCCAGCCGCAGGATCGCCGCGCGCAGCGCGTCGGTCAGCGTGTCCGCGAACCGCTCCCGGAGGATGCCGCTGCGGGTGAGCAGGGTGTACGGCGCCGGGGTCGGCGACCTCCGCAGCTGGGCCGCGACGTCGTGGTGGCAGCAGGGGGCGGCCAGCACCAGCGGGGCGTCCCAGGTGACGGCCCGGGCCAGCGCGTCGTCGGTGGCGGTGTCGCAGGCGTGCAGCGCGAGCACGACGTCCGGGCGCACGGGCAGCTCGGCCGAGCCGATGTCGCCCTGCACGAAGCTCATCGACCCGCCGAGGCCGAGCCGCTCGGCGACCTCGGTGTTGTGCTCGCGCGACTGCGCCTTCACGTCGACCCCGGTCGTGTGCACGGGCAGGCCACGGACGGCGGTGAGGTAGCGGTGGGCGGCGAACGTGAGGTACGCGTTGCCGCAGCCGAGGTCGACCACCTGCAGCGGCTCCTGCTCGGTCGGCGTGCGCAGCCGGCCGGTCGCGACGGCGTCGTCCACCACCGGGGCGAGGTCGCGAAGGAGCTCCTCGACCTGGCGGTACTTCGCCTGGCGGCTCGGCTTGACCCGGCCCTGCGCGTCGGAGACGCCGAGCGCCACCAGCACCGGGTCGTCCTCCGGCAGCAGCCGCGGCTTGCGCCGGTCGTGCTGCCCGGTGACGGCCGGCGCCTGCTGGGCGGACCCCGACACCGGTGCGGTGTGCACCATCGC
>DASTGV010000008.1:0-6218 GCA_035718765.1 Nocardioidaceae bacterium | reverse complement strand
TACGCCGGCGCGTTCCCGCCCTGGCTGGCACCGGTGCAGGTGCAGGCCATCCCGATCGCGGAGCGGCACAACGACTACCTCGGCGAGGTGGCCGCCAGGATGCGCGCGGCCGGGCTGCGGGTCGAGGTCGACGACTCCGACGACCGGATGCAGAAGAAGATCCGCAACGCGCAGCTGATGAAGGTGCCGTTCATGGTGATCGCGGGCGACCACGACGTCGAGGCGGGGGCGGTGTCCTTCCGCTACCGCGACGGGCGCCAGGACAACGGCGTCCCGGTCGACGAGGCGATCGCCCGGGTGACGGAGGCGGTCGCGACCCGCGTGCAGGTATGACGGATGTGATCCGCCAGGACGGGGTGGGGGAGCCGGACGACCTCGAACGGCTCTGGACCCCGCACCGGATGGCCTACATCAAGGGCGAGAACAAGCCGACCGACGCGACGTCAGGGGAGTGCCCGTTCTGCCGGGTCCCGACGCTGGCGGACCGCGACGGGCTGGTCGTGCGCCGCGGCGAGGTGTCGTACGTGGTGCTGAACCTCTACCCCTACAGCCCCGGCCACCTGATGGTCTGCCCCTACCGGCACGTCGCGGACTACACCGAGCTCGACGACGCGGAGACCGCCGAGGTGGCGGCGCTCACGAAGGCCGCGATGCGCACGATCCGGGAGGTGAGCGGCGCGCACGGCTTCAACCTCGGCATGAACCAGGGCGCGGTCGCGGGCGCCGGCATCGCCGCGCACCTGCACCAGCACGTCGTGCCGCGCTGGGGCGGCGACCAGAACTTCATGCCGATCATCGGCCGGACCCGGACGCTGCCGCAGCTGCTCACCGACACCCGGGACCTGCTCGCGGAGGCCTGGGCCTGAGCGGCTGCTACCCACCGGCCCGGCGCTGCCCCTCCCGGAACCACGCCGCCAGCTGCTCGGCGTCGCCGAACGCGTCGAGGTCACGCGCGGCCCCGAACGGCTCGTTCCAGAAGTCGCCGGCCGGCACCTCCCACGGGCCGACGTAGGCGTACGGCGCCGGTCGGTGCTCGTCGCCCGGTGAGACGCCGTAGTTGACGCGGCCGACCGTGATCCCCACGTCGAAGTGCTCGGGCCACAGCACCGGCCGCTGGTCCGGGGCGAACACGCGCAGGGCCGCGTCGCCGAGGGCGAGGGCGCCGGCCAGGGTCGCCGCGGCCCCCTCGTCGACGGACAGCACCTCGTCCGGTGCGACCTTCGGTCCGCCGTCGTACACGTGGGCGAGGGAGGTGGCGCTCACGCCGCAGTCGGCGGCCACGTCCGCCGCCGTCCGGCCGTCGACGACGACCTCGCGGTCGGCGGCCACCAGCCGCCCGTCGCGCACGAGCAGCGCCGGCGCCGCCACCGTGCCGAACCCGCCGGGCGTGACCCGCAGCTCGATGCTGTCGCTCTCCGTCAGCTGAGGCCCGGCCAGCACCAGCTCGGCGACGGCGTGCAGCGACCGCCGTGTGCTGACCAGCTCGTCCAGGGCCGCGTCCATGCCGCCTCCTGTAACGCCGGGGGACCTCCGACGACGGTAGGCCCGGGACCTGACCGTCTCGGGAGCGGAGGAGGCGTTACAGATGGAACCGAACGGGTGGCACCGGCTCGACCGTGAGGACGTGCCGGCCGACGGGCGGGTGACCAGCACCGTGGTGGACGGACGGGCGGTGGCGCTCACGCGCTGCGCCGGCCGCCTCGGCGCCCTGGAGAACCGCTGCCCGCACCAGGGCGGTCCGGTCGGGGAGGGCTCGATCGAGAACGGCTGGCTGCGGTGCCCGTGGCACGGCTACGACTACGACCCGCTGACGGGCCGGCCACCCGAGGGGTTCACGGACGGGGTCACGGCCTACGACGTGGAGGAGCGCGGGGACGGCGCGTTCGTGCGGCTGCCGGAGCGGCCGGTCGCCACCCGCACGGTGGCCGACGTGGTCGTCGAGACGCTGGTCGCCCACGGTGTGACGACGGTGTTCGGGATGGTCGGGCACTCCAACCTCGGCCTGGCCGAGGCGATGCGCAAGGCGGAGGAGCGGGGGGGAGCTGCGGTACGTCGGGATCCGGCACGAGGGCGCGGCCGCGTTCGCCGCCAGCGCCTACGGCAAGCTGACCGGCCGGCCGGCCGCGTGCTTCGCGATCGCCGGTCCCGGCTCGACGAACCTGCTCACCGGCCTGTACGACGCGAAGCTGGACGGCTCGCCCGTGGTGGCGCTGTCGGGTCAGGTCCCCTCGAGCGTGCGCGGGCGCGGGGCCTTCCAGGACGTCGACCTGCAGGCGGTGTTCCGGGACGTCTCGGTGTGGAACGCGACCGTGACGGCCGGCAGCGACCACGGCGAGCTCGCCGCCCTGGCGGTGAAGCACGCCGTCGACCAGCGCGGGGTCGCCCAGCTGGTGTTCCCCGACGAGGTGCAGGTGCAGCCGAGCCTCGCCGAGGCCGTGGTGCCCGGCGGCCGGAGCGCGCGCCTCACCCGGCCGGACGAGGCGGCCCTCGCGGCGGCGGCCGAGGCCCTCACCCGGGCCCGACGTCCGGTCTTCGTGGCCGGGCACGGCGCCCGCGCCGCCGCACCGGCCCTGCTGCGGCTGGCGGAGCGGCTCGGCGCCCCGGTGCTGACGACGTTCAAGGCCAAGGGTCTGGTGCCGGACACGCACCCGCTCGGCGCCGGGGTGCTGGGCCGCAGCGGCACCCCGGTCGCGAGCTGGCTGATGAACGAGTCGGACCTGCTGGTCGTGGTCGGGGCGTCGTTCTCGAACCACACCGGCATCGCGTCGTACAAGGAGATCGTGCAGGTCGACGACGAGCCCGGCGCGATCGGGCGCTTCCACCCGGTGGCGCACCCGGTGCTCGGCAGCACCGACCTGGTGCTGGACGCCCTGGCGGCCGCTGTCGGGGCCGGAGACGTCGCGGCCGAGGACCAGCGGGCGGACGTGGCGGCCCGCTGGGCGCTGTGGCACGCCGAGAAGCGGCGCCGGGTCGAGGACGACCGCGGCCAGGGCGTCTCCGCGGCGGCCGTCTTCGCGGCCCTGTCCGACGCGCTGCCGGCCGAGGCGGTGGTCACCGTCGACGTGGGCAACCACGCCTACTCGCTCGGCCGCTACCTGGAGTCCAAGGGGCAGCCGGTGCTGATGTCGGGCTACCTCGGGTCCATCGGGTTCGGGTACCCGGCCGCGCTCGGGGCGTGGGCGGCCGACCCGTCCCGGCCGGTGGTGGCGGTGACCGGCGACGGCGGCTTCGCGCAGTACGCCTTCGAGCTGACCACCGCCGTGAAGTACGGCATCCCGGTCAAGCACGTGCTGCTCGACAACCACGCCCTCGGCAAGATCGCCAAGGAGCAGGTGGCCGGCGACTTCGCGGTCTGGCACACCTCGCTGCACAACCCGGACTGGGCGGCGTACGCCGAGCTCTGCGGCGCCTCCGGCATCAAGGTGACCGCGCGCGACCAGCTCCCCGACGCGATGCGGCGGCTGTTCGCCACCGAGGGTCCTACGCTGGTGCACGTCGAGCAGGACGCGGCACTGTTGTGAGGGCAACCGTCCGTCGTCTCGGGACCCCTGTCGCGCCGTACCCGCCGACGGGAGAGACGACATGGACGCTGCGCCGTCGGGCCTCACCGCCGACACCACGACCGTCGCCGCCCTCGCCGCCCGCGACGAGGCGACCTTCGCCCGGCTCGTCGACCACTGGGCGTCGGCGATGTTCCGGGTGGCCCGCAGCCACGTCTCCACCGACGCCTCCGCCGAGGAGGTGGTCCAGGACACCTGGCTGGCGGTGCTGCGCGGCCTGGACCGCTTCGAGGGCCGCTCGTCGCTGCGCACCTGGGTGTTCCGGATCCTGGTCAACACCGCGAAGACGCGGGGGGTCCGCGAGCGGCGGACGGTCCCGATGAGCGCGCTGGCCCCCGCCGAGACCGGTCCCACGGTGGACCCGGACCGCTTCCGGGACGCGGACGACGCCTACCCGGGCGGGTGGAAGGTGTTCCCGGCGCCGTGGCCCAGCCCCGACCACGGCGTGCTCGGCCGGGACGCGCGGACCGTCGTGGTGGAGGCGATCAGGGAGCTGCCGGACCGGCAGCGGGCGGTGGTGACCCTGCGCGACGTGCACGGCTTCGGTGCCGACGAGGTGTGCACGATGCTGGACCTCTCACCCGGCAACCAGCGGGTGCTGCTGCACCGCGGACGGGCCGCGGTCCGGGCCCGGCTCGAGCGGCACTTCGGTGCGACGGCCCGCTGGGGGGCGACGCCGTGACCGACAGCCTGACCTGTGCCGAGCTCGTCGAGCTCGTCACGGACTACCTGGAGGGCGCGCTGGAGCCGGCGGCGCGGCGCCGGTTCGACGAGCACCTGGCCGTCTGCCTGGGGTGCGAGGACTACCTGGACCAGATCCGCGCGACGATCGCGACCGCCGGCCGGGTCACGCCCGACGACCTCGACCCGGTGGCCCGGGACCGGCTGCTCGCGACCTTCCGGGACTGGGCCGGCAGCGACCCCAAGGTGTAACGCCGGCCCGGCCGCCGGGACTGACGGACCGTCCCGTCCCGTGGAGGCTGCCGTGCCCGCTGTCGACTTCGTGAACCTGCTCGGTGTGCTCGTGGTGGCGCTGATCGCACCCCTGGTGCTCGGGTTCGCGCCCCGGGTGCGGGTGCCCGCCGTGGTCCTGGAGATCGTCCTGGGCATCGTCGTGGGGCCGTCGGTGCTCGGCTGGGTCGAGCCCGACCTCGCGGTCCAGATCGTCTCCCTGCTCGGGCTGGCGATGCTGCTCTTCCTGGCCGGCCTCGAGATCGACGTGCACCGGCTCCGCGGACGGCTGCTGGCCTTCTCCGTCGTCGGGTACGCCGTGTCGGTCGTCGTCGGCTGGTCGGCCGGGCTGGCCCTGAAGGGCCGGCTGGCTCGCCGACCCGCTGCTGCTCGCCGTCACGGTCTCCGCCACCTCCCTGGGGCTGGTCGTCGCCGTGCTCAAGGACGCCGGCGCCGTCGAGGGGCGGCTCGGGCAGACCACCATCGCCGCCTCGTCGGTGGCCGACTTCGCCGCGGTGCTGCTGCTGTCCCTGCTGTTCTCCGGCACCGACACCGACCCGCGCTCGCGGCTGCTGCTCCTCGGCCTGTTCGTGGGGCTGGTGCTCCTGGTCGGGGTGGCGGTCACGCTCTCCTCGCGGTCGATGCGGCTCGGCGACGTCCTGGAGCGGCTGCAGGACACCACGGCCGAGATCCGGGTCCGCGCGGCGATGCTCCTGCTGATCGCCTTCGTCGTGCTCGCCGAGAAGTTCGGGCTCGAGAGCATCCTGGGCGCGTTCATGGCCGGCGCGGCTGTCGGCCTGGTGGACCGCGACGCCTCCTCCCACCCGCGCTTCCGGGTCAAGCTCGAGGCGGTCGGCTACGGCTTCCTGATCCCGGTGTTCTTCGTGACCAGCGGCCTGCGGCTCGACGTGGCCGGCCTGGTGTCCAGCGGCAGCGCGCTGGCCCGGGTGCCGGTGTTCCTGCTCGTGCTGCTGCTGGCCCGCGGGCTGCCGGCCCTGCTCTACCTCGGCTGGTTCGGCCCGCGGCGTACGGCGGCCGTGGCGCTGCTCCAGGCCACGTCGCTCCCGTTCATCGTCACCGCGACCCAGATCGGCGTGCTCACCGGCCGGCTGGACCCGACCACGGCCGCCGGCCTGGTGTGCGCCGGGCTGGTGTCGGTGCTGGTGTTCCCGGTCACCGCCACCTCGCTCGGCGTGCACGACCCCGTGCCGCATCCGGAGGCCGCGGCCGACCCGGCGGCCCGGATGGCGTGAGGACCCCTCTGGCGCGGCCCGTGCGCCGGTCATATCGTTGAAGGATCATCGACCCGGACGAGCGGACGACGACCTCGGCACGCCGGACCTCGGCGACCCGGCCGACGTGTTCCTCGACGAGCTGTTCCGTATCCGACAGGGGGCCCAGCCATGACCCAGACCGACCTCGCGGGCATCGAGCGCGAGCGCGCCCGGATCCGGTCGACGTACCTGAAGCCGATGGTCGACCGGCCCGCGTCGACGGCGCGGGGCCTGCACCACACGGCCCTGCTCTGCGCCGACGTGGAGCGGACCGTGCGGTTCTACCAGGACGTCCTCGGGTTCCCGCTGACGGAGATGGTCGAGAACCGTGACTACGCGGGCTCGACGCACTTCTTCTTCGACATCGGCCACGGGAACCTGCTGGCCTTCTTCGACCTGCCCGGCCTCGACCTGGGGGAGTACGCCGAGGTGC
>DASTGV010000007.1:0-8048 GCA_035718765.1 Nocardioidaceae bacterium | reverse complement strand
CCCTGGATGAAGCGGTTGTAGGTGATGCCGTTGGCGCGGGCCGCGGCGTTGATCCGCTGGATCCACAGCTTGCGGAAGTCGCCCTTCTTGGCCTTGCGGTCCCGGTAGCTGTAGACCAGCGAGTGGGTGACCTGCTCCTTGGCCTTGCGGTAGAGCCGCGAGCGCTGACCGCGGTAGCCGGAGGCGCGCTCGAGGGTTACCCGACGCTTCTTCTGGGCGTTGACCGCCCGCTTGACGCGTGCCACTTGTTACTCCTTGATGCTTCTCGAAATCGGGGACTCAGGCGTGAGCGAGGGCTCAGCGACCGAGGAGCTTCTTGACCTTGGCGTTGTCGGCCTTGGAGACCTCGGTGGTGCCGCTCATCCGGCGGGTCACCTTGGACGCCTTGTGCTCCAGGTTGTGGCGCAGCCCCGTCTTCTGGCGGCGGATCTTGCCCGACCCGGTCACCCGGAACCGCTTGCCGGCGCCCGAGTGCGTCTTGTTCTTCGGCATGAGTTGTCCTTCGTCTCTGTCTTCGTCGTTCGTTCGGGGGCCGGCCCCGTGCGGGGCCGGCGGGTCACATGTCCGGGTCGAGGTTCTCCGAGCGGCGCCGCGGCTTGCGGTCCGCCGGGGCGGTCGGCGCGGTCGCCGTACGCTCGGCGTGCTCCGCCTCGCGCTCGGCCTGCCGCTCGGCGGCTCGCTCGGCCTTCGCGGCCCGCACCTCGATCTTGGCCTCGGACTTCTTCTTGTGCGGTCCGAGCACCATGATCATGTTGCGGCCGTCCTGCTTCGGCGCGCTCTCCACGAAGCCCAGCTCGGTGACGTCCTCGGCGAGGCGCTGCAGGAGCCGGAAGCCGAGCTCCGGCCGGTGCTGCTCACGACCGCGGAACATGATCGTGATCTTCACCTTGTCGCCCGCCTTCAGGAAGCGCACCACGTGACCCTTCTTGGTCTCGTAGTCGTGGGCGTCGATCTTCGGACGAAGCTTCATCTCCTTGATGATGACGTTCGTCTGGTTCCGACGGGCCTCGCGCGCCTTCTGGGCGTTCTCGTACTTGAACTTCCCGTAGTCCATGAGCTTGCAGACCGGCGGTCGCGCGGTGGGCGCCACCTCCACGAGATCGAGGTCGGCCTCCTGCGCCAGCTTCAGCGCCTGGTCGGTCGGCACGATCCCGACGGTCTCGCCGTTGGGGCCAACGAGCCGGACTTCCGGCACCCGGATCCGGTCGTTGATTCTCAGCTCCGTGCTGATGGGTCCTCCATGTGGTCGTGTGGTGGGTGACCTGAGGCGGGAGCCCGCAAACGAAAAGGCCTCCGCCATGGCAAGCGGAGGCCCGTCACGACGCCTCCCCCGGAAGGGACGACGCCACACGACGAGCACGACGCGAGGCCGTGCTCCCGGGACCGGACCCGACGACCTGGGACGGTCGGTGCGGGTGGGAGACATGGTCTCCGCTTGTCAGATCTGTCGGACTCAACCAGCGGCGCGTCCCGGATATTCCACCCGGGCCGCACAGACGGCCGACCCGACAGATCGGTCGGGACCCAGGGTAGCGTGCCCGGGCCCCTGGATGCACATCGAACGGCAGCGGGTGCGACCCTGGTGCCCATGAGCCACGCCGCCTCCCCCGAGTCCGCCCGCGACATCGCCGAGGTGCCCGCCCTGGAGATCGTCTCCACCGCGGCCCTGCACCTGATGAGCGCGGCCGCGGTGAACCTGGGGCTGGCCGAGGACCTGCCCGAGCACAAGGACCTCGACGAGGCCCGCACGCTCATCGAGGCGCTGGCCGGCCTGGTGACCGCGGGGGCGCCGCGGCTGGGCCACCACCACGCGGCCCCGCTGCGCGACGGCCTGCGCAGCCTCCAGCTCGCGTTCCGCGAGGCCTCGGAGGTGCCCGACCCGCCGGGCGAGGGCCCCGGCGAGAAGCTCACCGGCCCGGTCTCACCCACCCGTAGCGGGCGCTGACCCCCTCGAGCTCGACCAGGGTGTGCCCCTGCGCGAGCTCGTGCAGGTCCTCGGTCTCCACCACGAACATCACCGGGCCGGCGACGTCGACGACCAGCGCCTGCGCGCCGTCCTGCACGGCCGCCTCGGCGGCGCGCCGCGCGGGCACCGGCACCGGGCGCGCCTGCGGGTCCCACCGGCGCAGCGCGTCGCTGCCGGTGAACGCGAGCAGCGCGGTGCGTCCGTCCCTCCCCCGCATCAGCACCGTCGCCATGTCGCTGGTCTTGTCGTGCGCCAGGCCGGCCTCGTCGTGCTCCACCTCGCCGAGCACCGCCACCACCGGGACCAGCAGCCGTGCGTCCTGGAGGACCTGCAGGGTCGCCCCGTGCAGGGCGTCCGGGTCCGCGTCGTACGCCGTGAGGGCGGCCGTCAGCGCGGCCGGCGCCTCGCCGGTGTCGTCGGGGAAGCCGGGGTCGGGGATGCTCCGCATCCGGCCATCCTCCCGGAGGCGTCCGGCTGCCAGATTCCCAGGGTCCCCGGGGAATCGGGCACTCCCCTGGCGTTGCAACGGCAGGGGTGTGCCCGTTCTGGCAGGTACGTCGGAGCGGGCGCGCCGGCCCCGCGACCGGTCCGGGGTGTTGGTCAACTCTGCGCCGCCGGCCGCGGCGCGCACCCCGACCGGCGGCTCGGCCTGGCCGGACGGGCGCGGATGCCACGCCCGCTACGGGCGCCGCGTCTCCCAACACGGCCTAGGCTGACCTGCGTGAGCGGCATCGACTCCTCGACCTGGCAGGCGCTGGGCGTCACGCTGACCGTGGTCGGCCTCCTGGTCAGCGTGCTGCTGTGGCGACGGCGCGGTCCCGCGGCCGGGCTGCGGGGCGTGGCCTGGTCGCTGCTGCCGGCGGCGGCCGGGCTCACCGGGACGCTCCGGCTGCTCTGGCAGGTCGGCGACGAGGTGGCGAGCTGGGCGGTCCGCCTGGTGTTCAGCCCGCTCGTGTGGGCCGGCATCGTGCTCGCCGGGGTCTCCGTCGTGCTGTTCGGGGTGAGCGCCGCGATGCGCAGCCGCGGGGTCGGCGGCCGGCCGAAGTCGCGCGGGAAGGAGCGGTCGCTGCCCGCCGAGCGGTCGGCGCCCGCCGCCGGACCGGCGAAGCCTCCCGCCAAGGGTGCGGCCAAGGGTGCCGCCCAGGACGACGACGACATGGCCGACATCGAGGCGATCCTCCGGAAGCACGGCATCCAGTGAGGCGCAACGACCTCGCCGCCCAGGTGGCGCGGCACCGGCTGCACGCCCGCCTCAACGGCGCGGTGGCCGCCCTCCCCGAGCAGCCCTCGACGCCGACCTACGTCGTGGACCTCGACGCCTTCGACACCAACGCCGCCGACCTGGTCCGCCGCGCGGGCGGCAAGCCGGTCCGGGTGGCCACCAAGTCGCTGCGCGTCCCGGCGCTGGTCGAGCGGGCGGCGGCGGCCCCCGGGTTCGCCGGGCTGCTGGCGTACTCGCTGCGGGAGGCGCTCTGGCTCTGCGAGCAGGGCGTCAGCGACGACATCGTGATGGGCTACCCGTCGGTCGACCGGGTGGCGCTGGCGCGGCTGGCGACCTCGGACGCCGCCCTGGCCGCCATCACGCTGATGGTCGACGACGTCCGCCAGCTCGACCTCCTCGACTCCGTGCGACCGGACGGGGCACCGGTGCGCCTCGCGGTGGACGTCGACGCCGGGCTGCACCTCGGGCCCGCCCACCTCGGGCCGAAGCGGTCGCCGCTGGGTGACGCCGCCGACGTGGTCGAGCTGGCCCAAGAGATCCAGCGCCGCGACGGGCTCCGGCTGGTCGGCGTGATGACCTACGAGGGACAGGTGGCCGGCGTCCCGGACGAGGTGCCGCGGCACCGGTTCCGCTCCGCGGCGGTGCGGTCGGTGAAGAAGGCGTCGGTCGCGCAGCTCGCCGACCGGCGGGCCGAGATCGCCTCCGCGCTGCACGAGGTGGCGGCGCTGGAGTTCTGGAACGCCGGCGGTTCCGGGTCACTGGAGACCTCGGCGGCCGACCCGGCCGTCACCGAGCTCACCGCCGGGTCCGGGCTGCTGGTGCCGGGGCTGTTCGACCACTACCGGTCCTTCCGGCCGCTGCCGGCCGCCTACTTCGGGGTGCCGGTGGTACGGCGTCCCTCCGGGCACGTGGCCACCGTCGCCGGCGGTGGCCTGGTCGCCTCCGGGCCGGCCGGTCACGACCGGCTCCCGGTGCCGTGGGCCCCGCCTGGCCTGCACCTCACCTCGCTCGAGGGCGCCGGGGAGGTGCAGACGCCGCTCGGGGGGCCGGGGGCCTCGGCGCTCCTGGTCGGTGAGCTGGTGTGGTTCCGGCACGCCAAGTCCGGGGAGGTCGCCGAGCACGTCCTGGAGGCGCACCTGCTCCGCGGCAACGAGATCGTCGAGACCGTGCCGACCTACCGCGGGACGGGGCACGCGTGGTGAGCGGGGGTACCGCCGCGGTCGTGGTGGCCTGGGTGCTGGCCGCGGAGCCGACGCTCGGCAAGGGCCGGCTGGTCTGCGTCGACGGCCCCGCCGGCGCCGGCAAGACCACCCTCGCCGACGCGCTGGTGGGCCGCTTCCGCGAGGAGGGTGCCTCGGTGCAGCTGGTGCACATGGACGACGTGTACGCCGGCTGGTCGGGGCTGAAGGACGGGATGGCCACCTTCGAGAGGTCCGTGGTCGCCCCGCTGCGCATCGGGCAGCCGGGCTACTACCGCCGCTACGACTGGGGACGGTCGACGTACGCGGAGGAGCACGAGGTCGAGCCCTGCGACGTGCTCGTCGTCGAGGGGGTCGGGGCCGGCGCGACGGCGTACGACGAGGCGATCACCTGCCTGCTGTGGGTGGAGACGCCCCGCGACCTGTGCCTGGCCCGCGGTCTCGCCCGCGACGGCGAGGCCATGCGCGACCACTGGCTGGCCTGGCGGGTCGAGGAGGAGCGCATGTTCGACCAGGAGCGCACCGAGATGCGCGCGGACCTGGTCGTCGACGGCCTCACCGGGGAGTTCGCGGGGCCGCCGACCTGGTGAGCCTCAGCCGACGGTGAGGAAGTAGTTGGTCCAGCGGCTCTCGACCTCGAAGCCGGCCCGCTGGTAGACGCCCAGCGCCCCGGTCGGGTTCTCCGAGTCGACGTCCAGGGACGCCTCGTCGTAGCCGGCCTCGGCGTAAAGCCGCAGGCAGTGGCTCAGCAGCGCGCCGGCGATGCCCCGCCCGCGGTGCTCCTCGAGGACGCCGACCTTGGCGACGTAGGCCTCCCGGCGACCGGTGGCCTGCTCGTAGGCCTCCCACTCGTGGGTCGTCACGTAGCCGACGATGGTGTCGCCGCCCTCCGGCACCACGACGACGCTCGTGGCCGGCCGGAACGAGTGGCTGCCGGTGACCCACTGCTTCCACATCGCCGGCGTCCACGGCGTGAAGTTCGGGTGGTGCCCGCCGAACGCCGCGTTGTGGGCGTCGAGCACGGCGTCCGCCATCGACTCGTCGTAGCGGACGAAGGCGTAGCCCTCCGCCAGCGGCAGCTCCGGGCCCAGGTCGTCCAGGCTCGTGCGCATCACGAAGTTCCAGCGCTCGCCGCGCATCCCGAGGCCGGTGAGCAGGTCGGCCTGGGCCTCGTTGGACGTCATGCCCGTGGTGGTGAGCCGGACCGGCAGGGTGCTGCTCCGCTCGCGGCCCGCGGCCAGCCCCCGGTCGACCATGGCCCTCGCCAGCTCGGTGCCGATGCCCTCGCCGCGCCGGTCGGGGCGCACGGCGCCCTGGACGTGCACCTTGAAGACCCCGTCCGCCTCCCCGCGCGGCATCACGCTGGCGTAGCCGACGAGCTCCGTCCCGTCGTACGCGCCGAGGAAGTCCTTGCCGACCTCGACGTCCGGGTTGGCCATCTCCTCGGCCAGGTCGGTCTCGCCGTAGTGCTCACCGGTCTCGTCGACGGCCTCGACCGCCGCGAGGAGCCCGGCCCAGGCCGGGATGTCGTCGGTGGTCAGCTGGCGCAGCTCCATCGGGCGAGCGTAGGGGCCCGCCCGACGGGGCCGCACCAGGATTTCCGGGTCAGCCGAGGTACGTCGACCAGGGGCCCCGGATCGCGAACACGTGGCCGGGCTCCTGCACGTTGCCGAACAGGACGGTGCCGTCCGGGGAGAAGCAGGGGCCGGTCATCTCGCTGTACACGTTGCCGCCGGACGAGCTCTGCTCGAGGACGACCAGGTTGCGCGCGATCGCCTGCGCACCGGTCTCCCGGCTCCACGACAGCAGGTGGTTGGCGGTGTTGCCGTCCTCGCTGAGCACCAGGGAGCCGTACGGCGAGACGTGGCAGCCGTCCGGCCCGTCGAAGGCCAGGTCGAGGCTGCGGCCCAGACCCTCCTCCCAGCCGGGGGTCTCGGCGTGCAGCTTCTCGTTGTAGGGGAAGTACGCCCGCAGGGTCAGCGTCTGGTCGGCGTACCGGTAGTACCAGAGCTGGCCGTCGTGCTTGGTGGCGTCGGCAGGCAGGTCGTTCGCCCCGAACGCGAAGCTGGCCACGAAGTAGGCGCCCTCGTCGTCACCCCAGGCACCCTCGAGCTTCTTGGACCGGGTGACGGTCCCGTCCTGGAGCTGCTTGCGGACCGAGGTGGTGGCGGCCTGCCGGTCGGGGACGTTCCTCCAGGTGGTCCGGAACGGGCGACCGATCTGCGCGGCGGTCACGTAGGCCAGGTCGGGCAGGACGCTGCCGTCGCGGTCGAGCACCGCGAGCGCCTCGAGGGTGCCGTCGTTCGGGCCGAGCGCCTCGGCGATGCGGGGACGCAGCCGGTAGCCGCTCGGCGCGGTCCACCGGTAGAACAGCCCGTTCGGGCCGCTCGCGTCCTCGGTGAGGTACGCCCGGGTCCGGCCGGGCTCCACGACGACCGCCTCGTGCGCGAAGCGGCCCCACGCCTTGATCGGCGTCGGCACCTGCTGGGCGGGCTGGTCCGCGAACACCTCGAAGACGTAGCCGTGGTCCTGCTTCAGGGTCTGCCCCGCCACCACGCTGCCGGCGCGGGCCTCGGACTCCTCGCAGGTCAGCCAGCTGCCCCACGGGGTCGGGCCGCCCGCGCAGTTGCTGATCGTGCCGGACAGCCCCACCCACTCCGAGCGGCGCTTGCCGGTGCGGTCCACCTCGAGGACCGTGCAGCCGCCACCGGTGACGCCGGCGTCGTAGGTCGTGCCGGCGACCTGGGGCACGGGCTGCGTGCTGCCGGGGCTCGCCTCGTGGTTCTGGATCAGCCGGAAGCCGCCGTCGACCGCGACGACGAGGGTGCCGTCGGGCCGCTCCGGGGTGGTGCCGACGACCTTGCCGGTGCCGTCGTGGATCTCGGTGCTGCCGGACCTGGCGACCACCTCGTAGCTGAACCCGTCGGGCAGCGCGAGCAGGTCACCGGGCTTGGACTGCAGTGGCGGGAAGAGCCGGCCGGCTCCGGCTTGGGCGCGGAGGCCCCGACCGCCCTGGTCGGCGAGGGCCGGGGAGCCGAGGCCGAAGGAGGCGGCCACGAGGCCGGCGCCTGCGGCCCCGCCGCGGTTGAGGAGCTGACGACGGTTGAGCGACATTCGGGTCTCCTGGGTGCAAACGGGGATGAGCGTGTCGTCGGCAGCCAAAGGGATCCGCGTGAACGTCCCCTGAACACGGGTCGTCGGCCCGACGAAGATCACGCCGCCGTCTGGCAGGGTGGGCGGCATGGTGGCGCCGAGCGGGGACCAGTACGAGATCAGCGGGGGTGGCTACCGCGCGGTGGTCACCGAGTGCGGGGCGGGCCTGCGCGAGCTCGAGTACGACGGGCGTCCGCTCGTGCTCGGCTTCCCGCTCGACCGGTCCGCGTCCTCGGGCCGGGGACAGCTGCTCGCGCCCTGGCCGAACCGGGTCGCGGGGGCGACGTACACGTTCGAGGGGACCGAGCACCGGCTGCCGGTCGACGAGCGCGCCCGCGGGAACGCCAGCCACGGGCTGGTGCGCTGGGCGGCGTGGACGCCGGAGGAGCTGACGGAGCACTCGGTGTCGCTGGTGCTGCGGCTGATGAGCCGGCCCGGCTACCCGTGGACCCTGGACCTGCACGCGCTCTACGACCTGTCGGCCGACGGGCTGACCGTGACCGTGACG
>DASTGV010000006.1:0-2684 GCA_035718765.1 Nocardioidaceae bacterium | reverse complement strand
CGCCGCTCCCACCCCGGCGGCGTGATCGGCAGGTCGAGCGGCGCCGAGACGCGCACCACCACCCGGTCCGCGCCGGCCTCGACCTCGTACCGCAGGCCGGGGAAGCGCCGGGCCGCGCCGGTGTCGCGGAGGTACTGGTCGACGTACTGCCGGGCCACCTCCGGGTCGATCCGCGCCCGCTCCCCCAGGCCGCCCTCGTAGACCTGCCGGCCCTGCACGCCGTCGGCCGCCGCGAGGGCGGCGCCGTCGGCGAGGGAGTCCAGCCCGGAGCGGCGCAGGTACGCCGCGGACGCGTCCACGACCACCCCGACGAGCATGACCGCGACGACGGCGAGCCCGACGATCATCACCGAGGCGGTGCCGCGCTCGCCCCTCACGACCGGTCCTCCCGGAACGTGCCGTAGGGCACGGTGTGCTCGGCGTCCACCCGGATGCTGGGCGCGTTGCCCCCGAGCGCGTCGGGCATCAGCGGGAGCCGGACCGGGACCGTCATCCGCACGTGCACGACCGAGCCGGGGCTGAGGCAGTCGCGCGGGTCCGGGTCGCAGTCGACGGCGATCGACCCGTCGGCCAGCTGCAGCCCCTGGTCCTCGAGCGCGACCTCGGCGGCGGCCCGGGCCCGGGCGGCCGCCTCCGCCTCGCTGGGCGCCAGCGTGTAGGCGCGGCCCGCAGCCCGGGTGGCGGCGCTGACCGCGAACGCGGAGCGCTGCACGTCGAAGACGGCCAGCACGACGTACACGAGCGGGACGAGCAGCAGGATCGACAGCCAGGTCACCTCGACCAGCGCGGTGCCGCGCTGGTCCCGGCGACGCCTCACGGGGCCGTCTCCTCGACGGCGTGCCCGGTGACGGCGATCCGGACGCCCGGCCCCCACAGGCCGAGCGGGGGCACCACGGCGACGACCTCCACCTCGACCCCCGGGGCGCCGTGCACGTCGGCGGGCCGCGCGGTCACGTCGCGGGCGAAGCGGCCCGCGAGTGCGCCGCCGATCTGCTCGCGGGTCCGGGCGGCGCCGGCGTCGACGGGGCGGTCGACCGTGGCGGCGTACCGCGCGCCCTCCGAGGCCGCCGAGGTCAGGGTGTTCCGCACGTGCAGCACGAGCCCGACCTGGAGGATGCCCAGGAACAGCGGCACGACGACGAGCAGGACGAGCACGAAGTCGACCACCGCCGCGCCGCGCTCGCCGCGGCACCGTCGGTGCGGCATGCTCAGCCGCCGCGGACCGACTGGAGCGCGTCGCGGAGCATCTGGTTGAGCTGCGGTCCGGCCACGGCCCAGAGTGCCGCGACCAGCCCCGCGGTCATCACCGTGATCAGGACCCAGCCCGGGACGTCCCCGCGCTCGTCGCGGGTGCGCTGCCGCACACGCAGCGTCAGGGTGAGCAGCAGCATCGTCAGCGTGGGCATGTCGGTTCCAATCTGTGGGGAGTCATCAGGGCGTCACCAGGTGCAGGCCGACGACGCCGGGCCAGAAGGCGAAGACGACGGTCACCGGGAGGACCAGGAACACGACGGGGACCATCATCACGATCTCCTTGCGCGCACCGGACTCGATCAGTGCCCGGCGGCCGGCCTCGCGGACGTCGGCGGCCTGGGCGTGCAGGACCCCGGCCAGGGGCGTGCCCCGCTCGATGGCCACGGCCATGCCCTCGGCGAAGCGGGCCACGACCGGCAGCCCCGACCGACGCGCGAGCCCGTCGAGCGCCGCCGCGACCGGCGTGCCGGTGCGGATGTCGGCGAGCACGGCGCCGAGGTCCGCGGACAGCTCGCCGGTCGAGCGGGTGACCACCCGGTCGAGGGCCGAGACCGGACCCTCCCCCGCGCCGACGGCGAGGGCGAGCAGCTCGGCGACGGTGGGGAACTCCGCGAGGATGCGACGCTCGCGCGCGGCGACCTGCGCGGTCAGCCGGTTCTCGCGGAGCAGCACCCCGAGGACGAAGGCGACCGCGCAGAGCACGAGCAGCGGCAGGGTTCGGCCCGGGGAGCGCAGCGCGACCAGCAGCGAGACCGCTGACGTGGCGCCGAACCCGACCAGTCCCCACAGCACCTGCTCGACCCGGAAGTCGTGGACGGTCAGCGGCAGGTTCGCGCGCTCGAGCCGGCGCCGGATCGACGCGTTGCCGCCCAGGACCCGCTCCAGCCCCTGCGCCGCCGAGGCCAGCACCGGACCGAACAGGGCGCGGAAGGCGCCGGTCTGCGCGGGGACCGCCGGCGGCCGGTCGGGCTGCGGGAGGTCGCGCACGTAGGGCAGCACCCGCACGGCGAGCTGCGGTCGACGGAGCACGAGCATGCGGGCGGTCACGACCAGCAGCCCGATCCCGACCCCGGCACCGCAGAGCGCACCCCAGGCGGCCGGGCTCACGAGAGCACCCGTCGCTCGGTCGGCAGCCGGCCGATGCGGACCATCGCCCGGTAGGCCACCAGGCAGAGCAGCGCCCCGCCGGCCAGGACCACCACCCCGGCGGGCGAGGCGTAGCGCGCGATCACCTCGCGCTGGAAGCAGAGCATCAGCAGCACCAGCCATGGGGCGGCAACGGCCAGGCGGGCTCCGTTCACCGTCCAGGCCTGCCGCGACTCGAGCTCGGAGCGGGTGCGGGCGTCCTCCCGCAGGAAGCCGGACAGGTTGCGCAGCAGGCTGCCGAGCTCCCCGCCGCCGACCTCGCGGGCGATCCGCAGCCCCTCCAC
>DASTGV010000005.1:0-3938 GCA_035718765.1 Nocardioidaceae bacterium | reverse complement strand
CCGGTCACCGGCTCCGCGCCGCAGCCGGGCACCACCGAGCCGCCCACACCGCCCGCTCCGCCGCGGCCGGCACCCGCGGCGGCGGGGGCCTCGGCAGGCTCGTCCTCCTCCCGGCCCAGCGACGACGCGCTCGACCTCGGAGCGACCGTGCTCCCGATCCTGGCGAAGACCTACGGTCCGCAGATCGTGTTCGCACTGGTCGCGCTGGTGATCGGCTACCTGCTGGGCCGGCGGCGGCGCGGCTGAGGGCCACTGCTCGCTCCCGGGTAGTCCGTGACGTTCTGGCTGTTTCGCGCGCGATTTTCAGCCATTTCGTCACGGACTACCCGAGCCGGGTGACAGGTTCCTGCCAACCGGCTGGACGGTCAGCGGCTCAGGCCGCCGAGCGGCGCGACCGCGATCCCGGAGTTCTCGCACACCCAGGTCGGGTCCGGTCCGCCGAGCTCCGGGTGGATGTAGAGCGCGTGCGGGTCGAGCTCGTCGCAGGCGTGGCACAACGGCCATCGCCCGGCCTCCTCGAGCAGGGCGTCCTGCACGTCCTGCGCGATGAGCCCCGCGACGTACTGCTTGCCCTCCTCCCACTGCGACGCCCACCAGCGGCGGGTGGTCACGGAGGCCTCGAGGGCGGACACCGAGGACGGGTTCGCGGCGGACGTGACCTCGAGGTCGTGCAACACGAGCGCGCGCGCCGCCATCAGAGCATCGGTCTGGTGGTCGTCGGATGTCACGATGTCCATTGTGAGCACGGATCAAGCCGCGGGGCACGCACCCGACCCTCTGCTCGAGGTCGTGGTGCTGCACCCGCGCGACGTGCCGGGGGCCCACGACGGCGGCGCGGACCGGCTGTTCGTGGTCGGCGACCTCGAGGACGGCGGGCTGTCGGTCGAGCCGGCCGTGGTCTCGGGGGTGTGCAAGGAGACCGACCTCCCGGTGCGCGCGATGCTCCGGCTCAACGACACCTACACGACCACCGGCGGTGAGCTGACCCGGCTCGTCGGCCTGGCGGAGGACTACCTGGCCGTCGGCGCCGAGGGGGTCGCGTTCGGCTTCCTCACCCACGACCTGACCGTGGACGTCGAGGTGTGCGCGCACCTGGCCGACGCCCTTGACGGGGTGCCGTGGACGTTCCACCGCGCGATCGACGCGTCGCTCGAGACGTCGCTGGCGTGGCGCCAGGTGCGCCGTCTCCCCGGCGTCGACGCGGTGCTGTCGGCGGGGTCCTCCCGCGGCCTGGCCACCGGGCACGAGGAGCTCACCGACCGGGCGGCGTCCGACCCGGACGTCGCGCGGCTGCTGATGGCCGGCGGCGGACTGCGCGGCGAGCACGTGCCGTGGCTGGTGCGGGCGGGGGTCCGTCAGTTCCAGGTCGGGTCCACGGCGCGTCCGGGTGGGTCCTGGAAGGCGCACGTGGAGGCCGGGCACGTGCGGGCGTGGCGGATGCTGCTCGACGACGCGACCGACCGGGCGGCGGGACGGCCCACCGGGTGACCCCGTCGTGACCCTGCTCATCGACCCCCCGAACGCCCACGGGCACGGCCGGGTCTGGTCGCACCTGGCCAGCGACACGTCGTACGCCGAGCTGCACCGCTTCGCGCAGTCCCTGGGGATCCCGCAGCGCGGCTTCGACCGCGACCACTACGACATCCCGGCCGAGCGGTACGACGCCGTCGTCGCCGCGGGCGCCGTGCCGGTCTCCTCGCGCGAGCTGATCGCCCGGCTGCTCGCTGCCGGGCTGCGGCGCCGCAAGGCCTCGACGCTCGCGCCGAAGAAGGCGGGCCGGTCGCTGATCCGCGCCGGCCGGCTGCGGCCCGGCGACCGGGTGGCGGTCGTCGCGCCCGCAGGTCCGGTGGTGCCGGAGCGGCTGGACCGCGGGCTCGCCGTCCTGGAGTCGTGGGGCCTGTCCGTCAGCGTCGGGGAGCACACCCGCGGCGTCCACGAGCGGTTCGGCTACCTCGCCTCCGACGACGCCGCCCGCGCCGACGACCTGATGCGCGCGTGGTGCGACCCCGAGGTGCAGGCGGTGTTCTGCGCCCGCGGCGGGTACGGCGTGCAGCGGATGGTCGACCTGCTCGACTGGGAGTCGATCGCGGCGGCCGGCCCCAAGGTGCTCGTGGGCTTCTCCGACGTGACCGCCCTGCACCAGGCGTTCGCCGCGCGCCTGGGCCTGTCCACGATCCACGGCCCGGTGGTCACCTCGCTGGGCGCCGGCGACGACGAGTCGCGGGCGCACCTGCACTCGCTGCTGTTCGACCCCGAGCCCGGGGTCGCGCTGACCCCGTCGCCCGTCGAGACCCTGGTCGGCGGCCGCGCGGAAGGCGTGCTGGTCGGCGGCAACATCGCGATGCTGGCCAGCGAGGTGGGCAGCCGCAACTCGCTGCGGGCCGCGGCCTCGATCGCGGTGCTGGAGGAGATCGGCGAGGAGGCCTACCGCCTCGACCGGCTGTTCACGCAGCTGCTCCGCACCGGCTGGTTCGACGAGGTGCTCGGCGTCGTGCTGGGCACGTTCACCGACTGCGGGCTGCCCGCGTCGGTCCGCGACCTGGTGGTGGACCGGCTGGTCCCGCTCGGCGTACCCCTCCTGTGGGGAGCGCCCATCGGCCACGCCGACCGCAACCTGGCCTTCCCGTACGGCGTGCCGGCCGTCCTCGACGCCGACGCGGGCACGTTGGTGCTGCGGGAGGCGGCGCTGCTCTGAACCGGCCGGCGTCCCTCAGAGCCGGTCCAGCAGCCAGGTCGGGCCCGCGGTCCGCGCGCCCACCGCCGTGACCCGCGCCCGCAGCTCCCGGTCGGCCGTGACCACCGTGACGTCCCACCCGTCGGCGGTCCGGGCGCGGGCCTCCTCGACGATCGCGTCGTCGCCGGAGCCCGGTGCGTGCACCGTGTGCAGGCGGTCCACCCGGCGGGCCGGCACGCCCCGCTTCGCGGCGCCCTCGAGGACCAGGACGACCTCGTCCGGCAGCGCGGCCGCCCTCAGCTGCTCCCACAACCGCCGGGCGGCTCCCGCCCGGTCACGCCACCAGCCGTCGGGTCGGCTGCCAGTCACGTTGGCCCCGTCCACCACCAGCAGTCCCACCCGTCCAGGGTAGGTCTCGCCCGGCCGGCACGCCGGGACGGACGGCGGTTGGGGGTGGTCCCTGGTCGGATGGGTGGGATGACGAGCCGCGACCGCGAGACCCGGGCCGTGACGGCGCTGTGCCTCGTCCAGTTCGTCGACGTGCTCGGCGTGACCGTGGTGGTCACCGCGTTGCCGGTGATGCTGCGTGGCGTCGGCGCCGAGGCGTCCGAGGGGACGCTGGTCGCGACCGGCTACGCCATGTTCTTCGGCGGGCTGCTGATGTTCGGCGCGCGCGTGGGCGACCGGTTCGGTCACCGGCGCACGATCACGGCGAGCCTGCTCGTCTACGCCCTCGCCGCAGTGCTGGCCGGCATGGCCTGGGACGTGTCGGCGCTGACGGTCGCGCGCTGCCTGCAGGGCGGAGCGGCGGCGACCGCGGTGCCGTCGGCGCTGCACCTGCTGACCGCGGTCACGTCCCGCGAGGGCCGGCCGCGGGCCCTGGCGGCCTGGAGCGCCGCGGGTGCCGCCGCCGGCGCGTCCGGGTTCGTCGTCGGCGGTCTCGTCACCGCGCTGGTCGGCTGGCGCGTGGTCTTCGCGGCCTTCGTCGCGGTGGCCGCCGCCCTGCTGCTCGCCGTACGCCGCTGGGTCCCCGCCGACGGCCCGACCATCCCACGGCCGCTGAACGCCGCCGACTCGGCCCTGCTCACCGGGTGCGTGATGGCCGCCGTGCTGGGCGCGACCCTCGTCGTCGAGCCCCGCCGGAGTGGCGTCGGGGTGGCCCTGCTCGTCGCCTCGGTCGTGCTCCTGGTGGCGTTCGCCGGTGTCGACCACCGCGCCTCCGCGCCGCTCGTGCCCGGACGGCTGGTCGGCCGCCGCACCGTCC
>DASTGV010000004.1:0-3453 GCA_035718765.1 Nocardioidaceae bacterium | reverse complement strand
AGACCTTCGAGGAGTCCGGTGTGCTGCTGGCCGGCACCACCGCCGGGTCCGTCGTGGACGACACCACGGGCGCGGACTGGGAGGACGACCGCCGCGCGCTCGAGGGACGGGAGATCTCCTTCACCTCCTTCCTGGAGCGGCGCGGGCTGCGGCTGCGCACCGACCTGCTCCGGCTGTGGGGGTCGTGGGTGACCCCCGTGTTCGAGCCGCGTCGGTTCAACGCGCGCTTCTTCGTGGCCGAGCTGCCGGCCGGCCAGGTCACCCGGGACGTGTCCACCGAGTCCGACCACGTCGTCTGGTTGCCGGTGCGGGACGCGATCCGGTCGGTCGACGCGCACGAGATGCTGATGCTGCCGCCGACGTACTGCACCTGCCTGGAGCTGTACGACTTCACCCGGCCCGCCGACGCGCTCGCCGCCGCCGCGGACCGGGACCTCACCTCGGTGGAGCCGGAGGCGCTCGTCGACGAGGACGGCGCCTACCTGTCGATCCCCGACCACCTGGTCGCGCTCGGCGAGGACGTCGCGGCGAGGATGCGCGGATGACCTGGACCGGGGGGCCGTTCGGGGAGCGGGCCCGCTGCGTGCTGGCCCCGAACCCGGACGTGATGACCCTCGACGGCACCAACACCTGGGTGCTGCGCGAGCCCGGCGGCCGCTCGGTCGTGGTCGACCCCGGGCCGGAGATCGCCTCGCACCTCGACGAGGTCGCCTCCTGCGCCGGTGACGTGGCTGTCGTGCTGCTCACCCACGGGCACCTCGACCACTCCGAGGCGGCCCGGTCCTTCGCGGAGCGGGTCGGCTGCGGCGTACGCGCCCTCGACCCGCAGCAGCGGCTGGGCTCCGAGGGACTGGGCGACGGCGACGTGCTCGCGGTCGACGGCCTGGAGGTGCGCGTCGTCGGCACGCCGGGGCACACGTCGGACTCGCTGTCGTTCGTGCTGCCGCAGGAGCGCGCGGTGCTCACCGGCGACACGGTGCTGGGTCGGGGTACGACGGTCGTGGCGCACCCCGACGGGCAGCTGGGGGCGTACCTCGACTCGCTGCACCGGCTGCACGCCCTCGCCGAGGCGCAGGACGTGACGACGGTCTGGCCGGGGCACGGCCCCGTCATCGACGACGCCCTCGGCGCGCTGGACTTCTACCTCGCGCACCGCCGGGAGCGGCTGGAGCAGGTCCGGGAGGCCCTGCGGACCCTCGACCCGTCGGCCGGCGACCTGGCCCGCCGGGTCGTGGAGACCGTCTACGCCGACGTCGACCCGGTGCTGTGGGGAGCCGCCGAGCTGAGCGTGCGGGCGCAGATCGAGTACCTGCGCGGCCAGCGCTGACCGGCCGGTCCACCGCCCGTCGACCCGTCACTTCCTCCGCGACACGCCGCTGAATCTGCCATCCAGCTGACGGGTCAGCGGGCCCGCCGCGACAGCCGCTCGATGTCCATGATCACCACGGAGCGCGGCTCGAGCCGCAGCCAGCCGCGGGACACGAAGTCCGCGAGCGCCTTGTTGACGGTCTCGCGGGAGGCGCCGACGAGCTGGGCCAGCTCCTCCTGGGTGAGGTCGTGGTGCACGTGCACGCCGTCGTCGGCGGTGCGGCCGAAGCGGTCGGCGAGGTCGAGCAGCGCCTTGGCGACGCGGCCCGGGACGTCGGAGAACACCAGGTCGGCGACCACGTCGTTGGCGCGGCGCAGCCGGCCGGCCAGCTGGGCCAGCAGGCCACGGGCGACGGCGGGACGGCCGTCGAGCCAGCGGAGCAGGTCCTCGTGGGACAGCGAGGAGAACGTGGCGTCGGTGACCGCGGTGACGGTGGCCGAGCGGGGGCCCGGGTCGAACAGGGACAGCTCGCCGAACATCTGGCCGGGGCCCTGGATGGCCAGGAGGTTCTCGCGGCCGTCGGAGGAGGTCCGGCCGAGCTTCACCTTGCCCTCGGTGACGATGTACAGCTTGTCGCCCTCGTCGCCCTCGTGGAACAGCACCTCGCCGCGGCGCAGCCGGGTCTCCGACATCGAGGCCCGCAGCGCCGTCGCCGCCTCGTCGTCGAGCGCGCTGAAGAGCGGTGACTGGCGAAGTACGTCGTTGTCCACGAGTTGTCCTCCTCATCGGCCCGCCGGACACGTTCGCCGTCGGTGCTTCAGGTCACAGTGTGTCGTATGTCCCCGGCCGAGCGCCAAGAGCACCCCGCCCAGGCGAGGATTACCCTGGCTGGCGTGCCCGACACCTCCCTCGTCCGCCGCGCCCGCAAGATCGACCGGGTGCTCGCCGAGACGTACCCGGACGCGCGCTGCGAGCTCGACTTCGACAACCCCTTCGAGCTGCTCGTCGTGACGGTGCTGTCGGCCCAGACCACGGACCGCAGGGTCAACGCGGTGCGGCCCACGCTCTTCGCGGCCTACCCGGACGCGCACGCGATGGCGGCCGCCGACCGGGAGAAGCTCGAGCAGATCATCCAGCCGACCGGCTTCTTCCGGGCCAAGACCGAGTCCCTGCTCAAGCTGTCCCAGGCCCTGGTCGAGCGGCACGACGGCGAGGTGCCGCCGCGCCTGGAGGACCTGGTCAAGCTCCCCGGGGTGGGCCGCAAGACCGCCAACGTCGTGCTCGGCAACGCCTTCGGGATCCCCGGGATCACCGTCGACACCCACTTCGGAAGGCTCGCCCGCCGGTTCGGTTTCACGCAGGAGACCGACCCGGTCAAGGCCGAGCACGAGGTCGGCGCGCTGTTCCCCAAGAAGGACTGGACGATGCTCTCGCACCACCTGATCTGGCACGGCCGTCGCGTCTGCCACGCGCGCAACCCCGCGTGCGGTGCGTGCACGGTCGCGAAGTGGTGCCCGTCGTACGGCGAGGGGCCGACCGACCCGGAGCAGGCCGCCAAGCTCGTGAAGACCGAGGGCCGGGCGTGAGCCGAGCTCCCCGCCTGGTGGCGGCACTCCTGGCCTGCCTGCTCGTCGCCTCGTGCGCCACCGGCTCGGCCGGTTCGCCGCGTGGCGGTGGGGCGGCGTCGGAGGCCGGTGCCGTGCACGTCGCCGTGGACACCCCGCAGCTGCGCGCGCTCAAGGCGAAGGCGGGCGTCCGGCCCTGCCGCGCCGGGAGCGGCGCCAACGACCTGCCGAAGGTGACCCTGCCCTGCCTGGGCGGCGGCCGGTCCGTCCGGCTCGACCGGCTGCACGGCCCGCTGGTGGTCAACCTGTTCGCGCAGTGGTGCGGACCGTGCCGCGCCGAGCTGCCCTACTACGAGGAGCTGCACCGCAAGGGCCGCGGCACCGTCGGGGTGGTCGGGGTCGACTACCTCGACACCCGGCCGGACAAGGCGCTCGAGCTGGTCCGGGACACCGGCGTCACCTACCCGCTGCTCGCGGACCCCGGCGGGACGCTGCGGGCGGACCTGCGGATCCGGGGCCTGCCGGGTGTGGCCTTCGTGGGTTCCGACGGCTCGGTCCAGGTGGAGTTCGGCGTGGTCG
>DASTGV010000003.1:0-2986 GCA_035718765.1 Nocardioidaceae bacterium | reverse complement strand
GGCGACGGGCTCCGAGGAGGACCGGGCGGCGGCCGACCTCTACGACGCGCTGTGGAACCGGATGTTCTCCGAGCCGATGCTGCGCGGGCGCTACCCCGACGGCTTCGGCGAGCTGATGCCCGGCCCGGTCGACGACGACCTGGCGGTCATCTCCGCGCCGCTCGACTTCTACGGCGTCAACTACTACAACCCCACGCGGGTCGCCGACCCCGCCTCGCCGATCCCCGCGGCGCCCGGCCCGGTGCTGGACAACGCGCCGTTCAAGCTGGTCAAGGTCGAGGGGTACCCCCGCACGGCGTTCGACTGGCCCGTCGTCCCCGAGGGCCTCCGGGAGACCCTGGTCGGGCTGAAGGCGGCGTACGGCGACGCGCTGCCGCCGGTCTACATCACCGAGAACGGGTGCGCCTACGACGACGTTGTCGGCGCCGACGGGGCGGTGCACGACCCGGACCGGGTGGCCTACCTCGACGCGCACCTGCGGGCCGTCGCGCAGGCCGTCGACTTCGGCGTCGACGTGGCCGGCTACTACGCCTGGTCGCTGCTGGACAACTTCGAGTGGGCCGAGGGGTACACCAAGCGGTTCGGGCTCGTGCACGTCGACTACGAGACCCAGAAGCGCACCCCGAAGGACTCGTTCGGCTGGTACCGCGACGTGATCGCCGCGCACGCCGCCCGGTGAGCCACGGGGTGAGACACCGGGTGAGACACCGGGTGAGCGACCGGTGAGCGGCCGGTGACCTCGCCGCTGACGCCGCCGCCTCTGGCGCTGCCGGTGTCGGCGCTCGCCGACCCGGTCGAGGCCGTCCCCCGGCGGTGGGTCGCGGCCGTCACGCTGGCCGGGCTCGGTCTCTGGGCGGGCTTCTTCGGCCCGATCCAGGTGCTGCTCGCGCAGCAGGCGCAGGTGGTCTCACCCGGCCACAAGGAGCTCGTGTTCGGTGTCGTGACCGGGGTCGGCTCCGCCGTCTCCGTGGTGGCGAACCCGCTGTTCGGGGCCCTCTCGGACCGCACCACCTCCCGGTTCGGCCGCCGGCTGCCCTGGGTGGTGGCGGGGGCGCTGCTCGGCGCGCTGGCGCTGGTGCTGCTCGCGACCGCGGACTCGGTGCTGGCGATGGTGCTGGCCTGGAGCCTCGCGCAGGCCTCGCTGAACGCGATGTTCGCGGCCCTCACCGCGACCGTCCCCGACCTGGTCCCGGTCCGCGACCGCGGTGTGGTGGGTGGCTGGGTGGCGGTGTCCCAGACGCTCGGGATCGTGTCCGGCGTCGGGATCGCGACCGTCACCGGCGGGGTCGCGGCCGGCTACTACGCGACGGCCGCGGCGGTGCTGGTGCTGGCGGTGCCCTACGTCCTCGGCAGCCGCGACGTGCCGCTCCCAGCGTCCCTGCGGCCGGCGTTCTCGGCGGCCGGGCTGGTCCGCGGCTTCTGGGTCTCGCCGCGGCGGCACCCCGACTTCGCCTGGGCCTGGCTGACCCGGTTCCTGGTCAACCTCGGCAACTCGCTCGGCACGCTGCTGCTCTACTTCTACCTGCAGGACGCCGTCGGCTACCGCGACCCGGAGGCCGGGGTCTTCGTGCTCACCGTGGTCTACGCGGTCTTCATCGTCGCGAGCACGGTCGTCTTCGGGCTGTGGTCGGACCGGCTGGGCCGGCGCAAGGTGTTCGTCGTCGTGTCCGGGGTGGTCACCGGCCTCGGCGCCCTGATCCTCGCGGTGGTGCCGACCTGGCCGGGCGCGCTGGCCGGTGCGGTGGTGTTCGGCGTCGGGTACGGCGTGTACCTGTCCGTCGACTTCGCGCTGTGCACCGAGGTGCTGCCCGCCGCCGAGGCCCGCGCCAAGGACCTCGGCGTCATCAACGTCGCGGTCGCCCTGCCGCAGGTCTTCGCGCCGTTCGTCGGGTCGTTCCTGGTCGCGAACGCCGGTGGCTACGTCACGCTCTACGCGGTCTCGTGCGCTGTCTGCCTGCTCGGCTCGGCGCTCGTCCGCAACGTCCGCGGCGTGCGCTGAGGGTCCTCAGGACGCCAGCCGGGTCAGCGTGACGGTGAGGCTGCCGGTGTTGTCGCGGTGGTCGAGGTCGAGCACCGCGAACCGGAGCGGCCCGTTGCTGACGGCGGTGAGCGTCGCCGTGTACGCGTGGTCGCCGGCGCAGGCCGACGTACCGGAGACCGGACGCCAGGCGACCCGCTGACCGTCGGCCCACAGCTGCAGCAGCTCCTGGCCCAGCAGCACCGACGGGTCGGCCGGCACCCAGCCGGCGCCGGTCACCACGCACGAGGCGTCGGCGTCCTGGCTGCCGGACCGGTAGCTGCCCTTCACGGCCAGCCTCACCCTCTGGCCGGCCCGGAGCCGCATCGTGGAGACGGTGCCGCTGGCCAGGGCCGGGTTCACCGTGACCGTGTCGGAGCCCTGGGTCCACCGCGTGCCGGCGGTGACCGTCTCGGCGGCCGCGGCCGTGGGTGTCGCGACCGAGGTCAGCCGCTGCACGGTGACCGCGACCTGGCCCGCGTCGTCGCCGCGGGTCAGCGGGTCCCAGAGCGCGAGGGCCAGCCGTCCCGAGCGGGTCGCGGTGTACGTCGTCGTGTGCGACCGGCCCGCGCAGACAGAGCCGCCGTCGGACGCGTCGCCCGCGAACGGCACCCCGTCGACGTACAGCCGGCCGTGCGCCTGGTCCGGGACGGTCCGTTCCAGCGAGGCCTGCGGCCACCAGGTGCCGCCGACCGAGAGGCAGCGCCCGTCCGTCGCGACCCCCTTGCCGAGCCCGGCGGTGCCGGCGACGGTGAGCCGGTAGTCCGCACCCTGCTCCAGCGCCCCGCCGGTGAGCACGGTGCCGCTGGTGGCGGGGACGGCCACGGTCTCGCTGACCAGGCCGGTCCCGTCCTGCGCGGCGGCGACGGCCGGGGCGGCCGCGAGGGTCGGCACGACCGGCAGGCCCGAGCGGACGTCCATGGTGCTGCGCGAGACCAGCACGCGCACCGAGCCGGAAGCGCCGGTGGG
>DASTGV010000002.1:0-2186 GCA_035718765.1 Nocardioidaceae bacterium | reverse complement strand
ACCACATGACCAGGCCGGGCCGGCGTCCCAGCGCGGACGAGAGGCCCTCGAGACCGCTGGTGTCGTAGGGCAGGCCGGGCATGGTCACGCCGAACACCTGCGAGGCGGGGGTGGTCGTCACGGACCCGGGCGCCCGGACCGCGGCCGCCGCGCTGCTGACGCCCGCCACCAGCAGCGCGACGAGCAGCGCGGCCACGGTGAGCAGGCGGCGACGGGTTCCGGGGGAAGGCACGACAGCAGTATCGGCCGACGTGGCACCCGGCTTGACCTTAGGCGTGTTGGGAGAGGCTGCGTCCGTAGCGGGCATGGCATCCGCGCCCGGTCCGGCAAGGCCGAGCCGCGAGAGCGCAGCGGGCTGCGCCTGGCTGGCTGCGAACGCCGCCGGTCGGGATGCGGGGCCGCGGACGCGGACGCGACCAGCACGCCTCAGGCTGTCCGGTCCAGCAGCAGGGACCCGCCGAGAACCAGGCAGCCCACCGTCAGCACCAGGAACAGCCCGACCCAGACCAGTCCGGGCACCCGGGTCAGCCGGGCCAGCACGTCGGCGTCCGAGGACCGCGCGTGCCCGCGCCGGCGCAGCCCCTGGAGCTCGAGGACGGGCCGGGGCGCGGCGAGCAGCAGGAACCAGGTCACGACGTAGGCGACGAGGAGCTGGGCCTGCGCGCTCGCCCACCAGGTGACCGCGAACAGCCCCGACCCGGCGACGAGCACGGCCCAGAGCCCGAAGAAGTTGCGGATCTGGAGCAGCAGCAGGGCGAGCAGCACCAGCAGCGCCCAGAGCACGCCGACCGCGTAGCCGCGGGCGAGCAGGGCGGCCGCGCCGAGCCCGACGAGTGCCGGTCCGACGTACCCGGCGGCCGCCGTGGCCACCATGCCGGGTCCGCTGCTGCGGCCCTGGGAGACCGTCAGCCCCGAGGTGTCCGAGTGCAGCCGGATGCCGGCCAGCCGCCGGCCGCTGAGTGCCGCGGCCAGCCCGTGCGCGCCCTCGTGGGCGATGGTGACCAGGTGCCGGCTGCGTCGCCACACCTCGGGCACGGCGACGAGGGCGAGCGCGACCGCGGCGGTGCCGAGCAGGAGCCCGGCGGGCGGCGCGGGGGCGACGGTGGTGACCTGCTGCCACGCGTCGCCGACCGGGTGCAGGGAGCTCACGGTCCCATGGTCGCAGCCGCGCGGTGCAGGACGGGTCAGGCGTGCGCGTGCTCGCTCTCGCACGGCTCGTCGGCGTCGCCCAGGTCCGGCCGGATCCGCAGCTCGCGGACCGCCATCACCAGCGCCACCACCGTGAAGAGCAGGGCGACGCCGAACGCGGCGCAGACGGCCGCGGCCACGCCGTGCGCCGCCCCGGTCAGCCGGAAGGCGGCGGTGAGCACGGCGGCGCCGACCGCGCTGCCGATCCGCTGGCCGGTCTGGAGCGCGCCGCCGGCGGCTCCGCCCATCCGCGTCGGCACCGAGGCGAGGGTCAGGGTGATGTTCGGGGAGATCGTCGCGCCGCCGCCGATCCCGGCGACCGCCAGCGGCAGGAACAGCCAGAGCGCCTGGTGGTCCGGCGACGTGAGCGGGACGATCAGCGCCACCAGCGCGAACCCGGTCACCACCAGGGACAGCCCGGTCACGGTCACCCGGCGGCCCCAGCGGCCCACCAGGCGGCCCGCGGTGATGGAGGCGACCGCGGAGCCGATCGCGAACGGCGTGACGGCCAGGCCGGACTGCAGGGGCGAGTAGCCGAGCCCGTCCTGGAGGTAGAGCGCGAGCACCAGCCAGACGCCCGCGAACCCGCAGAAGTACGTCGACCCGAGCACGATCCCCGATGCGTAGCCCGGTGCCTTCCTGAACAGCCCGACGTCGAGCAGCGGCGCGCCCTGCCTGCGGATGACCCGGCGCTCCCAGCGGACGAACGCCCAGCCGAGCACCGGCGCGAGCAGCACCAGGAACCACAGCGCGGTCGCCGGCGAGGCCATCGCCTGGATGATCGGCAGCAGCACCGCGAGGACCGCGAGGCCCAGCAGCCCCGCGCCGACACCGTCGATCTGGGAGCGCACCGTGCCCTTGCGCGGCTCCGGCGGCGGGAGCAGCCGCAGCGCCAGCACCATGGCCACCAGGCCGATCGGGACGTTCACGAAGAAGACGTACCGCCAGCCCTGGTCCTGGCCGAACACGCCGATGATGATCCCGCCGATGACCGGCCC
>DASTGV010000001.1:0-4081 GCA_035718765.1 Nocardioidaceae bacterium | reverse complement strand
ACCTCGGCCATCGAGGACCTGATCCACGACCTCAAGAGCGACTACACGATCGTGATCGTCACCCACAACATGCAGCAGGCCGCCCGGGTCTCGGAGGACACCGCGTTCTTCAACCTCGCCGGCGCCGGCATGCCGGGGCGGCTGGTCGAGATGAACCCCACCCGGAAGATCTTCAGCAACCCCGAGGAGTCGGCCACCGAGGCCTACATCTCCGGCCGGTTCGGCTGATCTGTCCGAATTGTTCGGTTTTCCGCGTCATGAACGGCGGGCAGCCCCGTCTCCTCCATGCCGGGGGCTGAGATCGGGGACAGCGACGGGCCGTGTCTTCCACGGGGGTGGGCACGGCCCGTCCGCCTGTCCCCGTTCGCGTGTCCCCGTTCCTGTGCCCGGGCCTGCTCCGTCGTACGACGGGCGGGGAGCTCAGGACAGCCGGAAGACGTACTTGCTGATCGTGTAGACCAACGCGGCCGCGAGACCGGCCGCCGGGAACGTCAGCACCCAGGCGGCCAGGATGTTCTTCGCCACGCCCCACCGCACGGCCGAGCGCCGCTTGGTGGCGCCCGCGCCCATGATCGCGGAGGTGATGATGTGCGTCGTGGAGACGGGGGCCTGGAAGGCGAACGCCGTGGTGTACAGCACACCCGCGCCGACGGACTCGGCGGAGAACCCGCGAGGCGGGTCGAGGTGGATGATCCGCCGGCCGAGCGTCCGCATGATCCGCCAGCCACCGGAGTAGGTGCCGAGCGAGATCGCCGAGGCGGCCGCCACGATCACCCACAGCGGCAGGCTGTCGTCGGCCGAGTAGTAGCCGCCCGTGACCAGCGCCAGGAAGATCACGCCCATCGTCTTCTGGGCGTCCTGGAGGCCGTGGCCGAGCGCGAGCGCCGACGCGGACAGGGTCTGCATGAAGCGGAAGCCGCGGCTGATCCTGTGCGGGTTGCCGCGCCGGAAGACCCACATGATCGTCAGCATCACCAGGAAGGCGAGGCCGAAGCCGACCAGCGGCGAGACGACCATCGGGATCACGACCTTGTCCAGGATCGTGCTCCAGTGCACGGCCGCGGAGGCCGCGAGCGCGGCGCCGACCAGGCCACCGATCAGCGCGTGCGAGGAGGAGGAGGGCAGTCCGAAGTACCAGGTGACGAGGTTCCAGGTGATCGCACCGATGAGGCCGGCCATCACCACCACCAGGCCGTGGCTGCCGTCCGGCGGCACGATGGTGTCGCTGACGGTGTGCGCGACCTGCTGGCCGAGGAGCGCGCCGACGAAGTTCATCACCGCCGCGAGGATCAGCGCGATCCGCGGGGTGAGGGCACGCGTCGAGACCGAGGTCGCGATGGCGTTGGCCGCGTCGTGGAATCCGTTGGTGTAGTCGAACGCAAGAGCGATGACCACGACCGCGATGACGATCGCGAGGTCCACGCTCAGGACTCCTTGACGGCGATCTGCTCGACGATGTTCGCCACCGACTCGAACGCGTCGATGGCGTCCTCGAGGGAGTCGACGATGTCCTTGAGCTTGAGCACCTCGAGCGCCTCGTACTTCCCGCTGAACAGCTTGGCCAGGATCCGGCGGTAGCTCTTGTCGCCGAGGTTCTCGAGCCGGTTGATCTCGATCCAGTACTCCTCGAGGCCGCTCATCGTCTGCAGCCGCGGCATCGACTCGGCGGTCAGCTCGGCGCAGCGCTGGATGACCTCGACCTGGTTCGCGAGCTCCTTGGGCAGCCGCTGGACCTCGTAGAGCAGGGTCAGGTCGACGGCCTCCTCCATGAAGTCCATGACGTCGTCGAGCTCGGAGGCGAGCGCGTAGATGTCCTCGCGGTCGAAGGGCGTCACGAACGTGGTGTTCACCCGGCGCACGATGGCGTGCGTGGTCTCGTCCGCGGCGTGCTCGGCGTCCCGCATGCGCTGCGCGATGCCCTCACGGTCGTTGCCCTCTCCGAGCATCTCGGCGAGCAGCGCGGCACCGTCGACCAGGTGGCCGGCGGACTGGGTGAAGAGGTCGTAAAACGTCGTGTCGGCAGGGCGGATGCGCAAAGCCACGGCGAACTCCAGGGGAAAGGACTTTCGACAAGCTCGGTCACAGGTGTGAACAAACCGTGCCACATGCTAGGCGTAGCGGGGCTCAACCACCCAACTCAGGGTGTGTTGCTGGATACCCAGTGGGGGTATACAGTCGCCGTCATGGCAGAGACGCACGGCTACCACGACCACAAGGGCGCCTACCTCGCGCGGCTGCGCCGCATCGAGGGACAGGTGCGCGGCATCCAGCGGATGGTGGACGAGGACGTCTACTGCATCGACATCCTCACCCAGGTGTCCGCGGTCAACAAAGCCTTGCAGAGCGTCGCGGTGGGGCTCGTCGAGGACCACCTGGGGCACTGCGTGCGCGACGCGGTGGCCGCCGGCGGCGCCTCCGCGGACGACAAGGTGGCCGAGGCCTCCGCGGCCATCGCCCGCCTGCTCCGCACCTGACCCGGGCCGCAGGTAGCACCCGACCGGCCGGGGTAGTCCGTGTCGTTCTGGTTGGTTTCCGTGGCTGATCCCAGCCATTCCGTCACGGACTACCCGGCTTTTCCACACGATCCCCAGGAGGAACCCATGACCCGGACCACCTACACCGTCACCGGGATGACCTGCGGTCACTGCGCCGCCGCCGTGACCGAGGAGGTCTCGGCCGTGCCCGGGGTGGCCGAGGTCGAGGTGAGCGTCGAGGCCGGCACGGTCGTCGTCCGTGGGGACGGCGTGAGCGAGGAGCAGGTGCGCGCGGCGGTCGACGAGGCCGGCTACACGGTGGTCTGAGTGGTCGCGACGGGTACGACGGCGCGCGAGGACACGGCCCACGTCGACCTGCTGGTCGGCGGGATGACCTGCGCGTCCTGCGTCGGGCGGGTCGAGAAGAAGCTCAACCGGCTCGACGGCGTGCACGCGACCGTCAACCTGGCCACGGCCTCGGCGTCGGTCGACTACCGGCCCGGCGCGGTGGACGTCGACCTGCTGGTCAGCACCGTCGAGCGCACCGGCTACACCGCGGCGGTCGCCTCGGAGGACGCCACGGCCGCGGCGGACGGCGAGGAGCGGCGGCTGGCCGACGACTACCGGCGACGGCTGGTCGTCGCTGCCCCGCTGAGCCTCCTGGTGCTGGTGCTGACCATGGCGCCGGGAGTGCCCGACACCGCGCTCGTCCGCTGGGTCGCCCTGGTGCTGGCGACGCCCGTGGTGCTGTGGGCCGGCTGGCCGTTCCACCGGGCCGCGGCGGTCAACGCCCGGCACGCCGCCAGCACCATGGACACCCTCGTCTCCCTCGGGACGCTGGTGGCCTACGGGTGGTCCGTCGTCCAGGCGGTCACCGGCGGGATGCACACCTACGTCGAGGTGGCCGCGACCGTCACCACCTTCCTGCTGCTCGGCCGGTGGGCCGAGTCCCGGGCCAGGCAGCGCGCCGGGTCCGCCCTGCGCGAGCTGCTCGAGCTCGGCGCCAAGGAGGCGACGCTGCTCGACGACGACGGGTCCGAGCGGCTGGTGGACGTCTCGCTGCTGCGCCCCGGGATGCGGTTCCTGGTCCGTCCCGGCGAGCTGGTGGCCACGGACGGGCTGGTCCTCGACGGCCGCTCGGGCGTCGACGAGTCGATGCTCACCGGCGAGAGCGTCCCCGTCGACAAGCAGCCCGGCGACGAGGTGGCCGGCGCCACGCTCAACACCTCGGGACGGCTCGTCGTCGAGGTGACCCGCATCGGGCGGGACACCGCGGTCGCCCGGATCGCCGAGCTGGTCCGGCACGCCCAGGCCACCAAGGCCCCGGTGCAGCGGCTGGCCGACCGGGTCTCCGCGGTCTTCGTGCCGGTCGTCCTGGTCCTGGCCGCGCTCACCTTCGCCGTCTGGACGCTGCTCGGCGACCCGGCCGGCGGCTTCGTCGCCGCGGTGGCCGTGCTGGTCATCGCCTGCCCGTGCGCCCTCGGCCTCGCGACCCCGACCGCGCTGCTCGTCGGCACCGGCCGGGCCGCCCAGCTCGGCGTGGTGATCCGCGACGCCGGCGTCCTGGAGCAGACCCGACGCATCGACACGGTGGTGCTCGACAAGAC